>NZ_JBJHAF010000008.1:0-200604 GCF_054050855.1 Blastococcus sp. SYSU DS0539
CAGCCGCCGGCCGGCGAGCGGGTCGTACAGCAGGCGGAGCCCGTGGGGCCCCCCCCCCCCCCCCCCCCCCCCCCCCCCCCCCCCCCCCCCCCCCCCCCCCCCCCCGGCCCGGAACATGTCCAGGGCGCTCTCGAACTCGATGGGGTAGTCGGCCGGCTGGTCGCCGTAGAGGGCCAGCCAGGGACGCTCGTCGTAGGCGCTCATGCCGACCGCTACTTGATGACGACGGGGTTGACCGGCGTGCCCGCCGCCTTCGCCACCTTGAGCGGCGCGGCGACGTAGAGGAAGGCGTACCGGCCGTCCTCGGCGCAGTCGGCGGCCAGCGGCTCGAGGTCGGCGATCTCGGTCAGGGTGACCCCGAGGTTGCGCATCAGCGCGTTGTGCAGCACCAGGGCCACGCCGTTGTTCGGGTCGAAGGTGACCTCGTTGGCGATCGTGTCGGTGACCAGGTTGGGGATCTCCATGTCCTGGAACCACTGCACGAGCTCGGGGGAGTAGACCAGCCCCGGCTCGTTGAAGCCCTCGTAGAAGGCCTCGCCCTGCTCGTGGAACAGCTGCAGGAAGTTCGTGCGGATGACCAGGATGTCCCGCTTCTGGATCGGCGTCCCCTGGGCCTCCGCGCAGGCGACGAGGTCCTCGTGGGTGAAGGTCTCGCCCTTGTCGAGGGTGGCCTTGCCGCGGAAGCGGGCCATGTCCAGCAGCACCGCACGGCCGACGACGCCGCGCTGCGCGATCGGCTCGACGCTGGCCTTCTCCAGCCCGCCGACGGTGGTGCGGGCGTCGTAGCCGTTGTAGATCTTGCCGTCGTACCAGAGGTGGCCGAGGGCGTCGTACTGCGTCGAGCCCTGCAGGTAGGCGTCGATCTTGTCGTCGGCGTAGTGCAGGCCGCCGGGGTACTCCGCCCCCTTGCCGCCCTCGTCCCAGTCGCTCTCGTCCAGCACCTGGGTGCGGACGGCGGGGGTGCGGCCGGGCCACACCGGGTCACCCTTCGGGTCGCCGATGAGGCGCTGCAGCGTGAAGACCTTGCCCGAGCTGACCAGCTTCACCGCGGCGAGCACCTGCTCCGGGCCGAGGTAGTTCAGGGCGCCGACCTCGTCGTCGGGCCCCCACTTGCCCCAGTTGGTCGGAGCGTCCTTGAGCAGCTCACCGAGGTAGGGCGCGGTCGTGGGGGTGTCGGTCACAGAGGCCTCCAGGGCTGGGCGGCGGCCCGTTCGGCGACGGGCGGGGCAGTGACCTGGACTATTCGCCGGTGTGGTGCCGACCACAACCGCCGTGCAACATTCGGTGCAACCGACCACCGCACGCCACCGCCCGAGCAGCCCAGGGAGATCCCATGACCAGCACCGTTCCCGGCAACCCGGAGTCGGTGTTCACCTACGGTGCACCGCAGCTGAAGTTCGGCAACGGCGCCTCCGACGAGATCGGCTACGACCTCAGCCGCTACGGCGTGCGCCGGGTGCTGGTGGTCACCGACGCCGGTGTCGCGGCCACCGGCCATCCCCAGCGGGTCGCCGAGCAGATGGCGCAGTTCGGCATCGAGGCGCGCGTCTACGACGGCGTGCACGTCGAGCCCACCGACGTCAGCCTGGTCGCGGCCATCGACGAGGCGCGCGCCTCCGGCCCCTGGGACGCGTTCGTCGCCGTGGGTGGCGGGTCGAGCATCGACACCGCCAAGGCGATCAACCTGCTCACCACCAACCCCGGTGAGCTGATGGACTACGTGAACGTGCCGGTCGGCAAGGGGCAGGCGCCGTCGGAGCCGCTGAAGCCGCTGGTCGCGGTGCCGACGACGACGGGCACCGGGTCGGAGAGCACGACGATCTGCGTCATGGACGTGATCTCGGCCCGGGTGAAGACCGGCATCAGCCACGCGCGGCTGCGGCCCACGCTCGCCGTCATCGACCCCGACCTCACGCTCAGCCAGCCCGCCGGCGTCACGGCGGCCTCCGGCATGGACATCCTGTGCCACGCGCTGGAGAGCTACACCGCCCGCTGGTACACCACCTACGAGCACAAGTCGCCCGAGGAGCGGGTGCCCTACTGCGGCTCCAACCCGATCTCGGACATGTGGTCGGAGAAGGCGCTCACCCTGCTGGCCGGGTCCTTCCGCACCGCCGTCCGCAACGGCGACGACGCCGGGGCGCGGTCGGACATGGCG
Source organism: Blastococcus sp. SYSU DS0539 (assembly GCF_054050855.1). Classification (NCBI taxonomy): domain Bacteria; kingdom Bacillati; phylum Actinomycetota; class Actinomycetes; order Geodermatophilales; family Geodermatophilaceae; genus Blastococcus; species Blastococcus sp. SYSU DS0539. Next base: position 2,159 of record NZ_JBJHAF010000008.1, read on the forward strand.
ATCGCGGCCACCTTCGCCGGCATGGGGTTCGGCAACGCCGGCGTGCACATCCCGCACGCGAACGCCTATCCGATCGCCGGGCAGGTGAAGGACTTCCACCCGAAGGACTACCCGGGCGGCGAGGCGATGGTCCCGCACGGGATGTCCGTCGCGCTGACCGCGCCGGAGGCCTTCCGGTTCACCTTCGAGGCGTCCCCGGAGCGGCACCTCCGCGCGGCCGAGCTGCTCGCCCCGGGCGCCGACCGCCCGTCGGACCTCTCGGAGTTCCTGCCGACCGTGCTCGCCGACCTGATGCGCGACATCGACATCCCCAACGGGGTGGGCGCCGTCGGCTTCGGCGAGGGGGACATCCCCGACCTCGTCGACGGCGCGATGAAGCAGCAGCGGCTGCTGGCCACCTGCCCGCGCGCGGTCACCGAGGACGACCTCGCCGGGATCTTCCAGCGGTCGATGGCCCTCTGGTGAGCGGGATCAGCGGGGCGGGATGACCGTCTTCGTGACCTGACCGGTCGCGACCAGCCGGCCGTCGACGGTCGCCTCGGCCCGCATGAACGCCACGGCCCGGCCCCGGCGCAGCACGGTGCCGACGACCTCGACGGTGGCTCCGGCGGCGACCGGCCGGAGCAGCGAGGCGGCGACGTCGTGGGTGACCGCGTGCTCGCCCTCGCCGAGGCCGGGCAGCAGGGCCACGAACGAGGCGACGTCGAGCAGCGCGTAGACGATGCCGCCGTGCAGCAGCCCGGCCTGGTTCTGCGCGGCCGGGCCGACGGGGAACCGGATGCCGGCGGAGGGATCGGACTCGTCGCGCAGCTCCACCCCGAGGAACCGGTGCAGGGGGATGTCGAGCACCGCCTGGATGCGGGGATCGCGAACGCTCTCGGACAGCACGGGCGGAACTCCTCGGGGTGGGGCGGGGCAGGCTAGCCGCCGGGACCCGGAGGCCCACGGCGAGGTTGTGGAGACCTCCGATCGTCCACAAGCCCCTCTGCGCAGCTCCCGGCGGGTGCCCGCGCCGCCATACGCTGCCGCCGGTCCGGGGGACGCGGAGGGGCGGTGGTGGGCGTGTACGGGGATCCCGCTGCGCTGGACGCGCTGGCCGACGAGCTGTGCGGGCGCGCCCGGCAGGTCCGCGTCGCCGCCGACGAGCACCGGCGCGAGGGGGAGCGGGCCCGCTGGGTGTCGGACGCGGCCACGGCCTACCGCCGGCAGCTGGCGGCCGACTGCGCCGCGGTCGACGCCGCGGCCGACGGGATGGAGAGCGCTGCCGAGCTGCTGCGCCGGCACGCCGACGAGATCCGCGACCGGCTGGCGGCGATCGCCCGCGCCGAACGCGAGGTCCGCGCCTGGCTGGCCGAGCAGGCCGACCGCGGCGGGGAGCTACTCGGGGACGTGGGCAGCGTCCTCGGCCGGCTGCCGGAGACCGGTGCGGACGCGTGGCGCCAGGCGTCGTCCCGGCTGAGCCGGCTGGGCCTGTGGTGACCGGCCCCGGCGGGGAGGTCCGCAGCACCGTGCGCCCCGGGACGGCGACGTCGGCCCCGGACGCGTCCGCCCGGCGCCTGCTGCTGACCGCCGCGGAGTGGGCCGTGCTCGTCGGCGGCCGGCTGAGCGCGTCGCCGCCGGCGTTCCGGCCCGCCCCGGTCGGTCGCGGGGAGCGGGACGCCGCCGTCGCCGCCCTGGCCGGGCGCGGGGTGCTGCGCGCACCGGCCGGCGGCCCGGTCGAGCCGGCTCCCGCGGTCGCGGCCGACCTGGCGGTGCTGCGCTCCCCGCTGCTGGCGGTGCGGCTGGAGGTCGCCGGCCGGGGCGGTGCGCGGCAAGGCTGGTTCGCCCTCGGGTCCGGGGGAGTGGTGGTCGTGCTGAGCCTGCCGCACGGCGGGGTCGACCTGTCGTTGGCGCCCGGTGCCGGCCTGGGCCGCGAGCTGTTCCGGGCGGTTCCGGACGCCGCCGCCGTCACCGGGGCGCCCCCGGGGAACGGCGCCCCGCCGGCCGGGGCGCTGCCGCTGGACCTGCTGGACGCCTCACCGGCGGGAGGTGGGGGGCCGGCGGCGACCGCGGGGGAGCGGGCGCTGGCCGATGAGCTCCTGCGGCGCACGGCCGGGTCGCTCGGGTGCCTGGTGCTGGGCCGCGCCGGGACCTCGGTCGGGGCCGGGCAGGTGTGCTGGCTGGCCACCGACGGTGGCTGGGCCGGCCTGCGGCCCCGTCCAGGGGAGGCGCACCGGGTCGTCGACGTGGTGCCGGTGCGGCCGGCCGATCTCGGCGCCTGGGTCGCGCCGACGGTGGCGGCGCTGCTGGCGGCCGGGTCGTGACCACGCCGGCGATCTCGGTCAGCGGCGGCGCCGGGGGCGTCGAGGCCGACCTGGCCGACCTGGCCGCCCTCGCCCGCGGCAGCACCGGCCTGGCCGAGGCGCTCGCCCTGACCAGTGCCCGCTGCCACCCGGTGCTCGCCGATCCGGATCTGCTGGCCTCCGCCCTGCTCGATCCGGCGGGCGTGGCGCGGTTCGAGGCCGCCCTGCTCGAGGCGCTGGACGGCCCGGACGGGCTGACGGTGCTCGCCGCGCGGTTCGCCGCCCGGGCCGTGGCCCTGCAGGGAGCCGCCGGCGCCTACGAGGCCGCCGACCGCGCACTGGCCGAGCTGGCCGACGACCTGGAGTGGGCCGCGGGGTTCTTCTGGCCGGTCACCGCCGGGGCGCTGCTGCTCGGCGGAGCGGGCCGGGTGATGACCGGTCCCGCCGGTGCCGCCGTCGACGTCGCCGTCCTGCTCGACGACCCCGGGCGCTGGCTGACCGAGCACCCGGGCCTGGTCGACCACGTCATGGGGGCCCTGCCCGGGATCGGCAGCCACCTCGGTGTGCTGAGCTCCGGGCTGACCGGAGGGTGGCTGGGCGGGGGTGACGTCGCGGTCGCGGCCCGCCGGCTGGGCCGGCTGTGGCCGGACGGGAGCCCGGTGGTCAGGCGGCTGCCCGACGACGTCTCCGGTCCCGGGACCGTTGCGCCGCGGGGGATCGACGACCTGCTGGCGGCGCTGGAGGTCCGTGCGCTGCACTCCGGCTCCGGGCAGGACACGATCGCCGTCCGGGTGATCACCCACGCGGACGGCAGCGCCGCCTACGTCGTCGACATCCCGGGCACCGCGGAGTGGAACGCGCCGTTCGGGCCGCTGAACCCGCAGACGCACGACCTCGGCACCAACCTCCGGGTGCTCGGTGGCGAGGCCACCACCCGCCAGCAGGCGGTCGCCGACGCGCTCCGGCGGGCGGGGGCCAGCCCCGCGGACCCGGTGATGCTGGTCGGCTACAGCCAGGGCGGCATGGTCGCCGCCCAGGCGGCCGCCGACGCCGGCACCCCCGACTTCGACTTCGACGTGCGCAGCGTGGTCACCGCCGGTTCGCCCATCGCGCGCGCCGCGGTGCCGCCGTCGGTGCAGGTGCTGGCGCTGGAGAACGTGTACGACGTCGTCCCGCAGCTGGACAGCCGGGCCAACGACGACAGCCCGAACGTCACCACGGTGACGTTCGCGGGCCGGCACGGCGGCATCGGCGCCAACCACGGCCTCGGGACGGCGTACCGGTCGGCCGCCCGCGCCGTCGACGCGAGCGACGACCCGTCGCTGGTCGCCTTCCGGGCCGGCGCCGCGCCCTTCCTGGTCGGGCCCGGCGAGGAGGAGGCGACAGTGGTCGCGCACGTCTACGAGATCGGCAGGAGATGACCCGGGCACCTCCCTCCGGGTGACGTGCGGCACGTCGGCGGATTCACGGCCGTCTTGGTTCTGCGGGCACCGATGACTCTCCGTAGCCTGAGGACGTCGAGGCGTCACTGCTGACGCTCGGGGGCTCGGGGGAGGGCGACGTGTCGTGGTGGGGCTGGCTGCTGGTCGGCTGGGCGATCGCCTCGGTGGCCGGCAGCATCGTGGTCGGCATGGCGATCCGCACCGCGGACCGGCGCGACCTGCGCCGCGACCGCGCGGACGAGTGGCTCGATCCGCGGGACGAGGACGCGGCGTAGCGCCCCGCGACGGCCGGGGCCCGGCCACCGCCCGAGCCGCTTCCGCCCGACAGCCGACCGGCGCGACCCCGTAGCGTTCGGCGCCATGTCGCGAGGTCGCACGGTCGCGGTCGTCGGGAGCGTCGTCGTGCTCGTCACCGCCCTGACGGTCCTGATCCCGGGCAGCCCGACACGGGCGTTCGTCCGGGGCGTCGTGCACGCGGAGTGCCACACGTGGGTGGGGGACGGGGGGAACCGCTCCCTGGCCGTCTACGGGGACTCGATCAGCCACGGCGACAGCGAGCCCCGGTTCGGGCTCCACGGCACGCGTTCCTGGTACTCCGCCCTCGTCTGCGGCGACCGGTTCACCGACGGCGGCAACGCGGCCGTTCCGGGGGAGACGTCGGCGGAGATCCTGGCGCGCCTGGCGGCGGACGCGCCGGAGGTCGACGTCCTGGTCGTCCAGGCGGGCACGAACGACCTCCGCCTCGGGGTGCCGACGGAGGAGACGGTGGCGAACCTGCGGCAGGCGGTCCGGCTCGGACAGGACGCTGCCGACACGGTGCTGCTGGCAACGGTGCAGCCGTGGCACGGCACGGACGCCACGGAGCTCAACGACGCGGTCCGCCGGCTGGCCGCCGAGACGGGCGTCGAGCTGGTGGACTTCGCCGGGGTGCTCGGCGACCGCCGCCTGACCCGCGACGGCGTCCACCCCCTGCCTGCAGGGGCTCGCGAGCTGGCCCGGCTGGTGGCGGAGGCCGCGGCCTAGCCGCCGGCCCGTCCGTCCGCCGGTGCCGAGCCGCGTCAGCCGTGCGGGTTCCCCGGACCAGGGCCGGCGGAGCGGTTCAGTCCAACGCGTTCAGTGACGAGACGGACTCGCGCGTCGGGCCGAAGCCGATCGGCGCGTGCTGGAGGTAGTGCGTCCGGTGCGTCCCGGCCGCCGAGTAGATGCCCTGCTTGATGTAGACCGACTGGCCCTCGTACAGGTTGGCGACGCGCTCGGAGAGGACCTGCTCACCCTGGTGCCAGACCTCGATGAGGCCCTTCTCCGGGTCCGGGGACCAGACGAAGCGGACCGTGTGGTCGTTCCACGAGCCCTTGGCGATGGTGCCGAGGTCGAACGTCCGGACGTACTGCGCGTCACCGGCGACCCTCCCGCCGGTGCCACCGCGGACGTCGACCATGAGGTGCTCGTCCACGTCGGACCAGAAGTGCACGTTCGGGTTGCCGGAGTTCACCGTCTGGTGCCACTGGGTGTAGATCAGGAACTGGCCGCGCTCGTCCCAGTCGAAGTCGGCCGGGAAGAACGTGGACCACGCCCACCACTGCTCGTCGCCGGGCTGGACGTCGCCGGAGTCCGCGATGGAGTCGCGGACCTCGGAGCGGAGGGTGCCGTGCGTGCCGTTCCAGCCGGTGTCGCCGGGCTTCACGGTGAAGAAGGCGGTGCGCTCGGAGCCGGGGTAGGGGTTGGCCGTCGTGGTGCCGTACTGGTCCGGCCGGAGGGCGTGGATCTCGGGCCAGGGGTCGGGGGCCAGCGTCGTGGCGTCGTAGCCCCAGACCCTCGTGGGCTGGACGGAGGGCTGTTCGGGCTCGGGCCGGGGGTCGGTCGTGGGAGGAGTCGTCGGCGTCGTCGGAGGGGTCGTCGGCGTCGTCGGAGGGGTCGTGGGCTCCGCGGGAGGCGTCGGCGGCTCGCTGGGCACCGTGGGCTCGGACGGAGGGGTCGTCGGGGCCTCCACTTCCGGGGTGGTCGGCTCGGCCGGCCGGCCGGCGGGGTAGATCTGCACCGGCTCGCTCCGCTCGCCCTGCACCTTGGTGTGGTCCCGCGCCACCACCACGAACGCGTAGCTCGGGATGGACAGCGGCAGGCGCGGCGACCTCCAGCCGGTGGCGCTGGTGGAGCCCACGATGCGGCCGGCGGCGCCGGAGGTGACGTCGATGACGAGGTAGTCGCGGGCGCCGGGCACCGCGGACCAGTTCAGGACCGCCCGCTGATCGACGGCCTCGCCGGTGACATCCGCCGGGGCGACCAGGACGGAGGCGGCCTGGGTCTGCGACGCGACGGGCCGAGGGACCGCGACCACGGCACCGGTGAGCCCCGCACCGCCGATCAGGGTCAGGGCCGCCAGGGTGGCCAGGTTGCGCTTGTTCATGGCGTCGGTCCTCACGTCAGGTCGGGCACGGCAGGGAGGAGACGGCCTGCGGCACGGCGGCGCCGCCGGGAGCGGCGCTGAGCCGGTGGGCCGGGCACCCGGGGCTGTTCGGCGCCACCGGCTGGTCAGGGGCCTGCCCCGGCCGCGGCCACCTGGCCTCCGGTCCGGCGCCGGCGAGACCGCCGGTCCGACCGGCGATCTCTGCACTTACTGTCACGGTTCGATTGCGCCACGTTATCGCGACGGTGACACAGAGGCGCGCCGATCGACCTGTCCTAGCCGTGCCGACGCACCCGCGGCCCGGCTGCACGTCTGCCTCGACACCGGCGCCCGCACCAGCAGCGACGTCGGGCCTCGTGAGCCGGCCGCCTACCGCCCGTGCGACGGCATGACCTTCGTCACCTGTGTGCGTCGTCCACCGACCGGGTGACAGAGAACGTCGAACTCTGCGGCCGTGTGCCTCGCCACGCATCCCCGACGATCAGCGAGCAGGGTGACGGGCGACGTGGAGCGGTGCGGTCGGGCGCAGCTCCGGTGCCGGCGGAGGCGCCGCGCGGCACTCTCTTCTGCGGACGAAACCGCAGGTCAGCACCGGTGGGGCGGGTGGGGCTCGAACCCACGACCCAGGGATTATGAGACCGGTCGGCCCGGTGTCGGCGGTGAACGGCCGTGACCACTCCTGCTCGCCTCCGCAGGTCAACGGCTCGACGTAGTGCGGCCGCGTTCGGTCCGGTGCATGACGGCTACGCGCGACCGTGCCCACCTTGTGCCCACTCGAGCAGCCCTACGGCCATGGCAGCGTCCGCGCGGCCCCGCAGTACTCGCAGGGAGTGGCGCTCTACCGACCAAGCACCGTCAGTGGCCGGCCACCGTGTCCCAGGGGGACTCGAGTGCCGCCACGTGGCGGCGTAAGCGTAAGCGTCGAGGAATCGAGCTCCCGAGTCCACGCACGTCACGGTTGAATCACCGGCAGCGCGTGCTCATGCATCGTTGCGCGGACTCACGGCGCAGCCTGGTCCGGGGGGATGGCGTCAGGCCGCTGGCTGGGCGAATCGGGGCTGTAGCAGCAGCATCGGGATGACCAGCGCCGCGTTGACGGCGAACATGAAGGGCAGTCCGCGGGCCTCGGCGTAGCCGCCGAGCAGAGGGAGTCCGGCGATCGCGCCGAGGGCCAGGGCGCCCAGCGCGACGCTGAAGCCGGTGGCCGGTCGTTCCGGGAACACCTCGCCGGACCAGATGACCAGCAGTGCGGAGAGAACCATGAAGCTCGAGCCGAAGAGCACTGCGGAGGTCGTCAGCAGCGGCCAGGACGGCGTTAGGACGAGGAGCGCGGAGGACAGGCCCAGGGCGATCGAGGTGGCGACCAGCGTCCGCCGCAGCCCGCCTGTAGCTACCAGGTAGCCGGTGGCTGTGCCCGCGATCCCGCTGCCGCCTACGAGCACCCAGAACACCGGTGCCGCGATGTCGGATAGGCCCGGTGCGCCCGCGATGCGGTCGACCGCATAGGTCCAGTACACGGTGCTGGTGAGACCGAACCCGGCGCTGCCGAGAAGGAGGGGCGCACTGCCGATGCGCCGCAGCCAATGCCACGGCGATGTGCCCGCGAGGATGTCCGCGCGCTGCGGATCGGGCCCGCTGGGCAGTAGTAGTGCGTTCCAGACCACCGAGCCCAGGGCGAGGACGGCGAAGCCGGCCCACGCCAGGCGCCAGACGGATCCCTCGCTGGCCAGCCAGGCGGCCGGGGCGGAGACGAGCACGCCGAACGTCGTACCGGACGTGATCACCGACAGGGTGCGGTCTCGCCGGTCCCGGGGCACCCGCCTGGCGACGGCGTCGGAGAAGGGCGCCCAGCACCAACCGGGGCTCGTCGCGGCGATGAAGACCCCGATCGCGAACACCACCGTGTTCGGCGCCGCGGCGACCATGGCCGTGCCGACGGTCGCCGCCGACGTGCCGATCAGGACGGGCAGGCGTGGCCCTGTCCGGGCGACCGTCGCTCCGGTGACGAGCAACGCCAGCAGGTAGCCGGCGTACCCGCCGGCGGCGAGCAACCCCGCGGTCTCGGTGGACAGGCCGAAGGACTCGCGGAACTGTGGCAGGAACAGCCCGTACCCGTACCGGGCGAAGGCGAAGGACACCGCGATGGCCGTGAGGCCCGCCGCCGCCAGATGACCGGGAGATGATGCGACTCGCACGCCCGATCGTCCATCCTCGCTGTGGTGGGGATTCCCCCAGTGCCGGGCACGGTGCCAGCCGGTCAGTCGTCGCGCCGCTCGGTCGGCATCGCCAGCGTCACCCAGTCGTGCATGCCGCCCCGGTAGTACGCCAGCGCCTGAGCCGGATATCCCGCGTCGAGCAGTTGCCGGATCGCCCGAGGCGACTGGGGACACTGCGGACCGTTGCAGAACAGGATCGACACCCGGTTCCGGTCGAGCTCCTCCATGCGGCCGACCATCTCGTCGTGCGGGATGTGCACCGATCCCGGGATGGTGCGCCCACCGAACGAGCCGGCCGTTCGGCAGTCGATGACGAGAGCCCCCTGCTCGACCATCTCCGTGAGTTCGAGTTCCCCGACCGTGCGGACGCCCGGAGCCGCCTCGAGACGCTGCATCTCGCCCCACGTGGTGTCCACCGCGACGACATCCGGTTCGTCCGGCACCGTCCAGGGCACGCTCCGCGGCTTTTCCTCCCGGACCCGTTCGCGACGTTGCATTCGTCCCCCCTCCGTCCCCGAGGACGAATCCTCCTCCGCCGGTCCCGGCGCGGCTACTCCGGCCGCACCAGCCACAGGAGTCACGTGGACGTGGCAGCCCGCCCTCCTGGCAGCAGCCTTGCTGCGTCAACGGTGCTGCGAACGGGCCTGCATCGGGAGACCCCTGATCAGCGCGAGGGCACGTCGGACGCGGGCGGACGATCGGCCGGGTGCCTGGTCTCCGTTGACGGCCACCCAGCCTGCGTGGTCGTAGCTGATGTCGCCATGGGAGGCATCGTCCGGGGCCCGTCGACCCGCTCGGACAGCAGCGGGCGGTCGGAAGGTGAGATGCGTAGAGGAAGGCGAAATGCGGACCGCCGGCCTGTCCGGTCCCTGCCGAGGGGCGCCGCTCGGGGCAGTGGTGGAGGCGGTCATCGGAGCAGGCCGGCGGCGATCTGCACGAGGATGGCGGCGGCGACGAGGAGCACGAGATAGGCGAACCAGCGGCGCAGCCGGGCGGTGTCCAGGCGACTGCCGAGCCCGCCGGCGGCCAGCGCGGCGATGACGGCCGCGGCCGTGAATGCGACGGTGACCGGCACGTCGAGTGTCACCTCGCCGGCGTGTGCGGCAAACCCGGCTGCAGCGTTGGCCGCGATGATGACCAATGAGGTCCCGATGGCGGTGCTCATGGGCAGGCCGAGCACCATCACCAGCACGGGGATGATCAGGAATCCGCCGCCGACGCCGAGCAGGCCGGTGAGGAACCCGACGACCAGCCCGCCGGCGAGGGTGCGGGGCAGGCAGCGGCGCCAGTTGACCCGGCCGCCGTCGACCGCGCAGGCCGCGCCGGTCGTGGGCTTCTCCTGAAGCATCCGCATGCCCGCGGTCGCCATGAGGGCGGCGAACAGTGCGAGCGTGACCTCCTCTGGGAGCCGCCGGTTGACCGCGGCCCCGGCGGAGGCGGTGGCTGCGCCCGCGGCGCCGAACATCAGTGCGATCCGCCAGGCGATCTGGCTGGCGCGCAGCCTCGGAAGCAGCGCGACGACGGCGGTGATGCCGACGACCAGCAATGAGGTGGCCACAGCCTGGGGCAGGTCCTGGCCGGCGGCGTAGACCAACGCCGGGACGGCCAGGATGGAACCGCCGCCGCCGAGCAGACCGACGAGTGCGCCGATGGCCAGCCCGGCGGCGGCGGCGACGATCACGACTGCAGCGATCGTCGCGCGTCGTCGAGGGACATAGGGCGTCCGCCACGGTTGTAGGGGAGCCTGGTCAGGGCCGCGCCCATCGCGCAGGTTTCGGTGACCGCAGCGGTGACCAGCCCGGCGCCGATGTCGCCGGCGAGAAAGCGGGCCCGCGGGAAGCGCAGGCTGGCCACGATACTGCCGGCGACGATGCTTCCGGTTACCAGGCGGACCTGGCGCTCCAGAGCCCAGCGGCTGCGGCCTCGGCGGACCGGCTGCCCGGAGTTGGCGTGCCTGGTGACGCCGCCGTCTAGGACCGCCAGCTGGTCTGCGCCAGCCGCGCTCAGCGCGTCGTAGGCGCTGCGTGCTCGGGTGCCGGCTTGGCAGACAAGCACGACGGAGCCGTGGAGTTCGCCGGCGAACTGGTCGGCGTGGGCCTGCAGGAGCGGTAGGGGGATGTTGATCGAGCCGGGGATGTGCGCGGTCTCGTGCTCGGCCGGTGTGCGCACGTCGATGACGGTCGGCGGCTGAGGACCACTCAGTCGGCCGGAGAGGTCGGCCGGGGTGATGGTGGGGGTGGTGCGGGAATCCACGGGATCCGTCGTCCTCGGATGCTGGGCAGGTCGGGGGAGGTGGGCCGGCGGGCACCGGGGTTGGGGGGCGCCCGGTGCCCGCCGGGGTCTGGGGGGTCAGGTAGCGGCGGGCTGTACGTGCAGGCCGGCGGCGGCTGCGCCGGTGCCGGGATCGGCGTAGCCGCCGTCGACCAGGACCGGGCGGCGGCCGGCGCGGGCGAGCAGCGAGGCGGCGATCGAGGCGCGGTAGCCCGAGCCGCAGTACACCCAGACCTCGTCGTCCGGGACCTCGTCGATGCGCTCGGAGAGCTGGTGGATGGGGATGTGCTGCGAGCCGCGCACACCCCCGCTCCTGCGCTCGTCGTCGCGGCGGGCGTCGAGGACGACCAGGTTGGTGTCGGTGGCCATCGCGGCGGCCAGACCGGCGAAGTCGCTGACCGGGTAGGACTCCAGGGCCCGGTCGGCGGCGAGCTCCTCCGGGGTGCCGATAGCAGCGCCGGCGAGCCGGTCGATGCCGATGCGGACCAGCACGCGGCGGGCCTCGGCGACCTGCTCGGACGTCTCGCCGATCAGGGTCAACGGCGCACCCCACGGCACCAGCCATCCCACGTAGGTGAGGAAGTTGGTGGACAGCTCGAAGTTCAGCGCGCCGGGCAGGTGACCGGCGGCGAACGCGGTACGGGTGCGCAGGTCGACGACCCATTCCCCGGCGGCCAGCCGGTCGGTGAGCTCGGTAGGGTCCACCTCCCGCGGCGGGGACAGGTCGACCGGGGGCGGGCCGGCAGCGTTGGTCGGGCCCATGTGCGCGTACCAGGCCGGGATCGCGGTGAGGCCGGCGATGAGCTGGTCGACGAAGGTCTGCTCGTCCTGGGTCAGCGCCGGGTTGACCTCGACCTGCTGGCCGACGGTGGAGGAGGTGCCGCTGGTGGGGGTGGCCGAGCAGAAGCTGCCGAAGCCGTGGGTGGGGAACACCGGGGTGCCAGCCGGCAGCTCCTGAGCCAGCCGCCGCACGGAGTGGTACTGGGCGTGGGTGAGCTCGTCAGTGTGCTCGGGCCCGACCAGGTCGGTGCGGCCGGTCGCGCCGAAGAGCATGGAGCCGCCGGTGAACACCGCCTGCACCGCGCCCGCGTCGTCGGAGAGGACGTAGCTGACGTGGTGGTGGGTGTGCCCGGGGGTGTGCAACACGCGGAACCGCATCGGCCCGGCGGCGAGGACGTCGCCGTCGGCGGCCGGCAGCCGCTCGTACGCCACCTTGTCCCCGGCCGGCACGGCGTAGTCGGCGCCGGCCCAGTGGGCCAGCTCGACGCCGCCGGTGACGTAGTCGTTGTGGAGGTGTGTCTCCAGCACCAGCCGGACCTTGACGCCCCGGTCGGCCGCGAGGTCGACCACCCGGTCGATGTCGCGCTGTGGGTCGATGACGGCGGCCACGCCGTCGGCGGAGACGAGGTAGCTCCGGTCGCCCAGGCTGGTGGTCTCGATGACGTCGATTTGCATGACCAGCTCCTCGCCCTACCCGGTAGGGGTACCACTAGGTAAATGACGGGATCAGTTGAGCTCGACGGGCCGGCCGTCGGCGGTCCACGCGTTCATGCCGCCGTCGAGGTTCGAGACCGTGTAGCTGGCGGCGGCCAGGGCGTCGGCGGCGCGCTGGCCGCGCCCCCCGCTCTGGCAGACGGTCACGATCGGGGCGTCGGCCGCCAACTCGTCGAGTCGGTCCGCGAGCTGGCCGAGCGGGATGTTGACGGCGCCGGCGATCCGGCCTGTCGCGACCTCAGCGGGCTCGCGGACGTCGACGAGGCGTACGGAGTCGCGCTCGGAGCGCTAGCTGGGCAGGGGTCAGCTGGGGCACGGTGCTCATGGGTTCTCCTGAGGTGATGCGGCGAGGGCGGGGTCCGCCCGGATGGGTCAAGCCAGGCTGAGGAACAGGCGCTCGAGTTCGCGCAGGTCGACCTCGCGGGTCTCCCCGTCCTCAGTGATCGAGCAGTAGCGCATCCCGGTCGAGATGACGGCGAAACCGGCCTTGCTCAGCGCCTTCGACGCCGCAGCCAGCTGGGTGACCACGGCCGTGCAGTCCCGGCCGTCCTCGATCATCTTCACGATGCCGCCGATCTGGCCCTCGATGCGTCGCAGCCGCTTGACGACGTCAGCAAGTTCGCCCTGGGGGATGTCCACGTGCTCAACCATATATACCCCCGGGGGTATCCGCAACCGGGCTGCATAGGGACCGTTGATGTGCACCCGGTGGGCGGGGCATGAGTGGTCGTCGGGGCCGTCGGCATCCCGCGGCACCGTTCGTCGCACCAGGGCTAGAGGTGTTGATCGCGGGCCCGCCGCGGCCCCTGCGTTTGACGCAGGCTGGCATCGGCAACATGAGGCCGACCGCGAGCGCCGCCGAGAGGAGGAGCGCGGTGCTGACGCTGGTCCGGCCTGGGTTGGGTGCGAGTGACTGTCATGACCGTTCCGTGCGGGACAGAGGGTCGGACCCCGGTGGACGGTGAGCGGTCCACCGCACGGGCGGCGTACGCGGCGAGCGGTGTCAGCCGACGAGGGATCGTGGCCGCTTGTTCCCCGCGGTCGCGGCGTGAGCTCGAGCCGGCCCGCCGCGCAGGCCCGCGACGCGACGTGCTCCCCGCACTCGTGGGTTGAGTCCGTTGTTGGGCGCCATCGGCCGCGAACGCGCTCCGCGCCGTCGTGTGACCTCCGCTGGCAGCAGCCGGTGTATTACGCCACAGAGGTGCTGCGTCGTAGGCCGCACTCGGATATTCACTGATCAGGGAGGCGGTAGGTCCAACGTCCTCAGGGGAATTCGCGGGTTTCGGTACAGGTCCCCACGCGCGCGGGCGCGTGCCGACCTGCGCTGAGCGGCTGTTGCCCATCGGACAAGGGCATCCAGCGACCTGGCGACCAGGCTGGTGATCCGGGCCGGTCTGCCGCTGGTGGGACTGCATGACCTTCGTCACCTCGCTGCGTCGCTGACCTACCGGGCCACCAAGGATCTGAAGTTCACCAGCCAGATGCTCGGGCACTCGTCAACGGCGATCACCGAGCAGGTCTACACGTCCGTGTTCGAGGACGTGGAGCGCGAGTCCGCCGAGTCCGCCGCGGCGCTGGTGCCGCGTGCCCACCGTGTGCTCACCACGTGCCCACCCAGGGCCGATGTGCCCGTCGGCGGCTCCGCCCCGAAGGGCGAGACCCCTGGTCAAGACCGGTGGGGCGGGTGGGGCTCGAACCCACGACCCAGGGATTATGAGTCCCATGCTCTGACCGGCTGAGCTACCGCCCCGGTGCTGACAGCCTGCCAGATGTCGGCGACGCACCGCTCGGACGCGCCAGCGTCAGGAGGGGCGTCTCGTTACCGGGTTGTGACATCTGGGCGATCCGCTTGTACCGTCGCCCGCGGTCCACCCGACCTCGCTCCCGAACCCGGGGGCTCGGGCGGACCCCGCCGAACCGTGCGGCCACCTGGCCGGACGGACCGGGGACCCATGTTCTCTGGGGTGAATCCCGCCTGCGCCTCCACGGGCAGGCAGGTAGGGCACGTTCCGGCCCGAACCCGTCAGCTGACCTGGTAGGCGGACCGAGGAACGGAGACAGTCGCCTTGGCGACCTCGCACCACCCGCACCACTCCACCGTGCCCACCCGCGGGGGCCTCCGCCGGATCGGCCGGGCGGCCACCGCCCTCACCGCTCTGCTGGCCCTCTCCCTGCTGGGGACGACGGCCGCGACGGCCGCACCCGGCGACGCGAAGAGCGAGCACGACCGCGTGGCCCAGGAGGTCGCCTCCATCGAGCAGCGGGTCAAGGACGCCGAGGCCCGGCTGGAGCAGATGACGCTGCGCGCCGAGGAGGCCAGCGGCGCCGTGCTCCAGGCGGAGGCCCAACTGGCGACCGCCCAGCAGCACGCCGACGCCGTCGCGGCCGAGCTGGCTGCCGTCCGCGCGGTCGTGGGGCGCACCCAGGACGACGTCGCGACCCTCGGCCGGGAGGCCTACATGGGCGGGGACGAGACGTTCAGCGAGGTGGAGATGGTGCTGCACGCCGACGGACCGGGGGAGCTGCTCCAGCAGGCCGCCACCCTCGAGATCCTCGGCCAGGACCGGGCCGAGGTGCTCGAGGAGCTGCGCGTGGTCGAGGCCCGCGAGGCGCGCCTGGACCAGGAGGCGCGAGCCGCCGTCGCCGAGCGCGACGCCGCCGCCCGCACCGCCCAGGAGGCCCAGGTGGCCGTCGACGCCCTCCTCGTGGAGGCGCAGGCAGAGTTCGACTCGCTCAGCGCGGAGAAGGCCACGCTCGACGAGCAGCTGCGCGAGGCGGAGATCCGGATGCTCAGCATGCAGGGCACCGCCGACCCGGCGGCGACCTGGAACCAGCTGCAGGCCGCCGAGCAGGCCGTCGGGGCGGTCGCTGCGACCGGCGGTGGCGCCGCGCTCACCCAGGGACGGGTCACCTCCTGCTACGGCGCCCGCTGGGGGACCATGCACCTCGGCGTGGACATCGCCGCGCCGATCGGCACCCCGGTCTTCACGCCGGAGCCGGGCGTCGTCCTGCAGGCCGGGCCGGCCAGCGGATTCGGTCTCGCGGTCGCCATCCAGCACCACGACGGCGCGATCACCGTCTACGGCCACGTCAACCAGTTCTTCGTGTCGCCGGGCCAGGTCGTGGAGGGCGGTCAGCAGATCGCCGAGGTCGGCAACCGCGGCCAGTCCACCGGACCGCACCTGCACTTCGAGGTCCACCGCGGCGGCCTGTACGCCGACCGGACCAACCCGGTGCCGTGGCTGGCCCAGCGCGGCATCTCCCTCGGCGGCAGCTGCGGCTGACCGCGCAGGGGTCGGGCACCCGGTCCGGCAGGATGACGGCGTGGCGGCGGACCGGATCTGGCTGCGCGCCGGGCTCCTCGGCGCGCTGCTGCTGGCCGGGGCGCTCGCGGCGCTGAGCGTCGACCTGCCGTCCGTGGCGCAGGTGCGCGCCTGGCTGGACGGCGGGGGTGCGGGGATCTGGGTGCTCCTGGTCGGCGGCCTGGTGGTGCTGCTGCTCGCCCCGGTTCCGCGGTCGGTCCTGTCGGTGGTCGCGGGCGTCGTCCTCGGCTTCGGCCCGGGCCTGGCCGTGGCGCTCACCGGCGGGCTCCTCTCCGCCGTGGCGGCGTTCGGCCTCAGCCGCGGGCTGGGCCGCCCGGCCGCCGAGCGGCTCGCCGGGCCCCGGCTCCGGCGCGCCGACCGGCTGGTCACCGAGCGCGGTTTCGTCTCCGTGCTGGTCGGCCGGCTGATCCCCGTCATGCCGTTCGTCGTGGTCAGCTACGGCGCCGGGCTGAGCGGCGTCCGGTTCGGGTCCTTCCTCGCCGCCACCGCCGTCGGGATCGTCCCCAGCACGGTCGTCCAGGTGGGCATCGGCGCCTCCACCGGCGTCGCCGTCGCCCGCTTCGGCGCCCTGGCCGCCGTTCCGCTCGTCGTCCTCGGGCTCGGAGCACTCGTCGCCGGGGCGGCCTGGTGGTACCGGCGGCGGGCGCAGCCGGGGGAAGCGGTCTAGCCCCGGCCGAAGAGCCGGCCCAGCATGCCGCCGGCGCCGCCCACGGTGCGCGCGGCCAGCTGCAGGATCGGCCCGCCGGGGATGCCCGGAACCTGCTGCACGATCGGCGCCAGCTGGAGCAGCCCTCCGACGTCGTGCACCTTCAGCGCGCGGCGGGCCACGGCCGGCACCGGGTTGACCCGGCCGGAGGCGGCGTCGAGCAGGAGGTCGGCCGCGGCCTCCACGGCCGGCCCGTCGACGACCCCGGCGGGCACCCGCCGCACCTGCCAGCCACCTCCGTCCGCGGTGAAGCCCCATCCGCCGTCGGGGGTGACCAGGCTGACCCGCCCGGAGATGCCGGTGGCGGCCGCCAGCGCTCCGGTCACGTCGGTCAGTGCCGCCAGGCCGGACTGCAGCACGGCCGCCGGCGGCGGCTCGGCTCCGCACGAGACGAGGTCCAGCCCGTGGACGGCGAGCTCGTAGGCCTGCCCGAGGACGACGCTCAGCAGCGGCACCCGCCCCACGACGGAGACGGTCGGTGCGGTGTCGAGCTCCTCCGGCTCGTCGGCCAGGTAGCGTGCGGTCGCCTCGCGGTTGCGGCGCAGCGCGGCCAGCACCTCCTCGCGGGAGGCGTCGCGGTGGGCGGCCGTGACCCGGGCGTTCACCGCGTCGGGATCCGGCGGCGTTCCGGGTGCGCCTGCCCGTGCCGAGGCGATCAGGTCGGGCAGCGCGGTGTGGTCGTCCCAGCAGCCCAGGTGCACGCAGATCTCGTGCGCACGCCACCCCCGCAGGCGTGAGGAGCGGTCCAGGTCGACCGTCTCCGCCTGCGCCAGGAACGCGTCCCACGCGCCGAGCACCATCCCCGCGACCTCGGCCCGTCCCGCCTCCGCCATCCCCTGGTGTCCACCCACGGCGGTGCCCCTACCCGGCGGTCCGCCCGGGCAGGCATGGGAACCGCGGCCGGTGGGTGGCCAGGGTCACCCGGAGGGGGAGGAGGCCGTCAAGAAGTCCTGGTCACGGGCCGATCGGCTACCTGTGAGCGACAGACCGGCACGTGACCGCCGCACGGGCAGCCTCCCGCCGATCGAAGCGCCGTCCCCGCGGCGCGTCCTGGCGGCCCTGCGCGACGGCCTGTACCGGCCGCTGGCCGAGGACGATTCCCGGGTGGCCTACTGGGTGCGGCACGTCCGGATCGGCGTGCTGGTCACCGAGCTGTGCGCCCTCGCCGTCATCGGCTACACCCTGCTGACCGACGGGTCCGGTTCCCGCCGAGGCGTTCTCCTCGGCCTGTTCGGGCTCGTCGCCCTGGGAGCGCTCGGCATCCTGCTGCTGCCGCTGCGGGCCATGATGCGCGACTGGCGTGGGCCCACCCTCTTCTACGCCTGGACGCTCGGCACCGCCGTGGTGGTCATCGCCGGAACCCGGCTCGACGGCGGTGTCGCCAGCCCGCTGGACGCACTGCTGCTCTTCACGCTGACCTTCATGGCGGTGGCCTACCCGCCGGCGGGTGTCGTGGCGATGGGGAGCCTGATGACGGCGGGCTACCTGATCTTCCTCGAGCTGCCCGACCTCACCGCGCCCGGACTCTTCTTCGCCGCGGTCCTCGGCATCTTCACGATCGTCTGCGCGATGGCCTCGGCCAACTCGTGGGCCGCCTACGACCGGCAGGTGCTGCTGATCCGCAGGCAGGAGATGCTCGCCTCCACCGACGTCCTCACCGGCATCCCGAACCGGCGGCTCTTCCTCGAGCGCGTGGCCCGCGCGGTCGACGCCGCCGCCTGGGGACACCGGTCCGTCATCTGCCTGGTGGACCTGGACGGTTTCAAAGCCGTCCGCGACGCCGACGGCCATGCGGCCGGGGACGCGTTGCTCTCCGCCGTCGGCACGGCCCTCGGGGCAGCGGTCCGCGAGACCGACACCGTCGCCAGGCTCGGCGGCGACGAGTTCGCCGTGCTGGCCGACGTGACCGTCGGGTGCTCCGCGGCGTCGCTCGCCGAGCGGCTGCGGAACGCCGTCGCGCTCACGGGCGCCCGCTACGGGGTGACGGCGAGCGTGGGTGTGGCCGAGATCGAACCGGGTGACGGCGTCGAGGACCTGATGCACCGGGCCGACGTCGTGATGTACCGGGCCAAGGGCGTCGGCGGCGACCGGGTTCGCGTCCTGGGCGCCTGACGCTGTAGCGAAGCGCACACCTCGTGGCCCATGCGCTACCCAGAGTTACCGGCCCGAGCTGTCGCTGCGCTGAGTGCTGCGCTTGACGGTGACCGTGTGTGATCGGAGCCTCCGCTCGGCCGCATGGTTGCTCGGCTGTGATGCGCTTCAGGCCGCCCCCTCCGGGCGTGGGCCTGTGAATAGCCTGGAGCGGCTGGACGCCGCCCGGCGGGCGTGGTATTGGCGCGCTGACCAGCGACAAGGCGGTGGACGCAGGACTGATGACCACTTTGGTCCCATCCGTCGCACCCGGGCTGGCGCGATCGGGTCACCATCGTGCAGACTTGTGGCAGGGAGCCCTGCTCCGCCACTGCCGATAACAGCACGTCACCGAATTCGATGGGTCCGTAGGGGAAGACGAGACCGATCGAGTCGATGGAGGTGCGCCGTGCAGCGACGGTCAACCCAGGGTGTCGTCTTCGTGCACGCGTGCCCGAAGGCGCTCTGCCAGCACGTCGAGTGGGCGCTGGAACGCGTCGTCGGCGCGCCGGTCTCCCTGTCGTGGGCTGAGCAGCCCGCAGCGCACGGTTCCTACCGTGCCGAAGTGGCGTGGACGGGTTCGCCCGGCACCGGCGCCAAGCTCGTCGCTGCGCTGCGCGCGTGGCCGATGCTGCGCTTCGAGGTCACCGAGGAGGCCAGCCACGGCAACGACGGCGAGCGCATGTCCTACGTGCCCGGGCACGGGGTCTTCCGCGCGCCGACCAGCGCCAACGGCGACCTCATCGTCACCGAGCAGCAGCTGCGCCACCTGGCCGCCACCACGACGTCCATCGAGGCCTTCCGGCACGGTGTCGACCAGCTGCTGGGTGCGGCCTGGGACGCCGACCTCGAGGTCTACCGGCACGCCGGCGACGGCAGCCCGGTGACCTGGCTCCACCAGGTCGTCTGAGCAGAGCCGGCCGGGCCGGGTCGTCCGGCGAGGGGTCCTGCTGCAGGGCTCCTTCATCACGATCCGAGCACGACACTCCCGGGCCGGCCCGGGAGTCGTCGTAGCCTGGTAGCCGGTCGTCCGGGCGCCGTCGGGGAAGCGGCGCCCGGGCGACCTACTGCTTCTCCGGGGCGCCGGGCCCTGCCCGCCGCCGGGCCCGCGGGGTCAGAGCGGGATGTTGCCGTGGGCCCCGCGACCGAGTGGTGCACCGGCGAGCGCCTCGATCAGCCGCCTACGCGTCTGCGCGGGCTCCACGACCTCGTCGACGACGCCGATCTGCAGCGCCCGGTTCACGCCGCCGGCGATCCGCTCGTGCTCCTCGGCCAGCTGCGCGTGCAGCGCCTCCCGCTCGCCGGGAGGGGCTGCGGCCAGCTTCTTCCGGTGCAGGATGCCGACGGCCGCCTTCGCGCCCATCACGGCGACCTCCGCGCCCGGCCAGGCGAAGACGGCGGTGGCGCCCAGCGACCGCGAGTTCATCGCGATGTAGGCGCCGCCGTAGGACTTGCGGGTCACCAGCGTCACCCGGGGCACGACGGCCTCGGCGAAGGCATGCAGCAGCTTCGCCCCGCGGCGCACGACGCCGTCCCACTCCTGGCCCACGCCGGGCAGGTAGCCGGGGACGTCGACCAGCACCACCAGCGGGACGCCGAAGGCGTCGCACATCCGGACGAACCGGGCCGCCTTCTCGGCGGACGCCGAGTCCAGGCAGCCACCCAGGCGCAGCGGGTTGTTGGCGATAACCCCGACCGTGCGCCCGGCGAGCCGGCCCAGGGTGGTGACGACGTTGGGCGCGAACCGCGGGTGCAGCTCCAGGCCCGGCTCGTCGAGCACCGAGGACACCAGCGGCTTCACGTCGTAGGCCCGGTTGGTCTGCTCGGGCAGCAGCGCCCCGAGATCGGCGGCCGGCTCGGCCGCGGCCGGGCCGAAGGTGCCCTGCGCGGCGAGGAGGTCGACGGCGAGCCGGGCGGTCTCCAGCGCGGCCGGCTCGGAATCGGTGACGACGTGCACGACGCCGCTGCGCCGGCCGTGGGTGTCCGGGCCGCCGAGGCTCTCCATGTCCACGTTCTCGCCGGTGACCGAGCGGACGACCTCCGGGCCGGTGACGAACACCCGGCCGGCCGGCCCCATGATCACCAGGTCGGTGAGGGCCGGGCCGTAGGCCGCGCCACCGGCGGCCGGGCCGAGCACCACCGAGACCTGCGGGATGCGTCCCGACGCCCGCACCATGGCCGCGAAGACCTCGCCGACGGCGTGCAGCGCGGTCACGCCCTCGGCCAGCCGGGCACCGCCGGAGTGCCAGATGCCGACCACCGGCACCCGCTCGCGCAGCGCGGCGTCGATCGCGTCGACGATGTGCCGGCAGCCGTCGACGCCCATGGCGCCACCCATCACGGTGGCGTCGGTGCAGAAGGCGATGGCCGGGCTCCCGGACACCGTGCCGCGGGCCGCCAGCACCCCGGAGGTGTCCCGGGCGCCGAGCTGCTGCATCGACCCGTCGTCGAAGAACCGCCGCAGCCGGTCCTCGGGGTCGCGGGGGTCCGGCGCGGGCAGCGTCGGGGTGGCCTGAGCGGTCGTCACGGCGTCTCCAGGAGGGGGTGCGGGGTGGGTGCTCAGGCGGTGGTGAAGACCAGCGCGATGTTGTGCCCGCCGAAGCCGAAGGAGTCGTTGACCGCGGCGGTGAGCGTGGCCCGGCGTGGTTCGTGCCGGACGATGTCGAGGGCCTGGACGGCGGCGTCGTCGTCGGGGTCGTCGAGGTTCGCCGTCGCGGGGACGATCTGCTCGCGCAGCGCGAGGATGGTGAACACCGACTCCAGCGCCCCGGCGGCGCCGAGCAGGTGGCCGGTCTGGCTCTTGGTGGCGCTCACCAGCACGTGCTCGCCCAGCGACGAGCGGATCGCGGCCGCCTCGGCGGTGTCGCCGACCGGGGTGGAGGTGGCGTGCGCGTTGACGTGCCCGATGTCGCCGGGGGAGAGGCCGGCGTCGCGCAGGGCGGCGGCGATCGCCCGGCCGGCGCCCTCGCCCTCCGGGTGCGGGGCGACGAGGTCGTATCCGTCGGCGGTGGCGCCGGCGCCGGCCACCTTCGCGTGGACGCGGGCCCCGCGGGCGGCGGCGGAGTCGGCCCGCTCGAGCACCAGTGCGGCCGCGCCCTCACCGAGCACGAAGCCGTCCCGGGCCTTGTCGAACGGGCGGGACGCGCGCTCGGGCTCGTCGTTGCGGGTGGACATGGCCCGCATGGCGGCGAAGCCGGCCATCGGCAGCGGGTGGACGCAGGCCTCCGCGCCGCCGACCAGCACGATGTCGGCCCGGTCGAAGCGCAGCAGGTCCAGGCCCCAGCGGATCGCCTCGGCGCCGGAGGCGCAGGCGCTGACCGGCGCGTGCACGCCGCCCTTGGCGCCGATGGCCAGGCCGACGGCGGCGGCGGGGCCGTTGGGCATGAGCATCGGGATGGTGAACGGCGAGACCCGCTTGGGGCCCTTCGCCTCCAGCACGTCGTCCTGCCCGAGCAGCGTCAGCGCGCCACCGATGCCGGTGCCGAACACGACCGCGATCCGTTCGGGGGCGACGCCGGCGTCGGCGGCGCCGGACTCGGCCCAGGCCTGCTCGGCGGCGACGACCGCTACCTGCTGGCTGCGGTCGAGCCGGCGGGCGCGGACCCGGTCGATCTGCTCGGTGGGGTCGGCCGCCAGGCGGGCGACGAGCTGGGCGGGGTACTCCTGCACCCACTCGTCGGTGATCCGGCTGACGCCCGAGCGCCCGGCGAGCAGGGCGTCCCAGGTGCTGGCCACGTCGCCGCCGAGCGGCGTGGTGGCACCCAGGCCGGTGACGACGACGTCGGTGGTGGACGGGGTCATGGGATCTCCTCGTGCGGACGACGGCCGGGTGGGCCGGATCGGGGGACCGGGTCCCGCCGGCGGTCGGCCGGCGGGACCCGCGGGGGTCAGCCCTGGTTCTTCTCGATGAAGCTGATCGCGTCGCCGACGGTCTTGATGTTGGCGAGCTGGTCGTCGGGGATGGCGACGCCGAACTTGTCCTCGACGGCGGTGGCGATCTCGACCATCGACAGCGAGTCGACGTCGAGGTCCTCGGTGAAGGACTTCTCCGGGGTGGCGTCGGCGGGCGACACCCCGGCGACCTCCTCCAGGATCTCGGCCAGACCGGTCTGGATCTCCTGGGTGCTGCTCACGCGGCGGGTCCTCTCTCTCGGATGGGGCGGGCGGTGCCCGCCGACGTCCGGGACTCGCTGTCCCGGCAATTCGTGGTGGGGCTGTTCGGGGAAAGGTCGCCCACGGAGGTGGTGGCGGTCACGGCAGGACGACGACCTGGCCGGCGAACGTCAGGCCGGCTCCGTACCCGAGCAGCAGGGCGACGTCGCCGCTCTTCGCCTCGCCGCTCTCCATCAGGGCGGACAGCGCCAGGGGCACCGACGCCGACGACGTGTTGCCCGAGCGCACGATGTCGCGGGCGATGACGGTCCGCTCCGGCAGCTTCAGCCGCTTGGCCATCAGCTCGATGATCCGCAGGTTCGCCTGGTGCGGCGCGAACACGTCGATGTCGTCGGGCCCGACGCCGGCCCGGTGCATGGCCTCGACGAGGGTGTCGGTGAGCTTGGTCGTCGCCCACCGGTACACGGCCTGGCCGGCCATGCTCATGCCCTCCTCGCCCGGGGGGATGGCGATGGCCTCGTGCAGGTCGCCGTCGCTGCCCCACACCGCGGGCCCGATGGCCGGCTCGTCGGAGGCGCTGACGACCGCGGCCCCCGCGCCGTCGGCGAAGATCACCGCCGTCGCCCGGTCCTCGAGGTTCGTGTAGTCGGTGAGCCGCTCCCCGCCGATGACGAGGGCGTTGCGCGCGGTCCCGCTGCGGATCGCGTCGGCGGCGGCGCTGAGCGCGTAGCACCAGCCGGCGCAGCCGGCGTTGACGTCGAAGGCGCCTGGGCGGGGCACCCCGAGCTGGTGGGCGATCCGCGGCGCGAGCCCGGGGATGGCCTTCGGCGGGCTGGTGGTCGCGAGCAGCACCAGGTCGATGTCACCGGCGTCGAGGCCGCTGGCCGCGAGCGCCTTGCCGCCGGCCGCGACCGACATCTCGACGAGGGTCTCGTCGGGCTCGGCCCAGCGGCGCTCGGCGATGCCGACCCGGCTCTGGACCCACTCGTCGTTGGTGTCCATCCGCTGGGCGAGGTCGTCGTTGGTCACCCGCCGGCGGGGGCGGTAGCTGCCGAGCCCGAGGATGCGGGCGCCGGGGGCGCCGGACGGTAGCTGGAGCCGGGTCACGCGGACACCTCCGGGTAGAGCCGGGCGATCGGGTCGCCGGCGTCGACGAGGTCGCCCTCGTGCACGAGCCACTCGGCCAGCACGCCGTCGTAGGCGGCGGACACGTTGACCTCCTCGCGCCGGCCGCGGATGCAGCCCAGCGGCGTGCCGGCCGGCAGGTGCGTGCCCTCGGCGACCTCCGCGGGGATGACCGTGCCCCGGGCGGGAGCCACGACCATGCGCCAGTCGGGCAGGTGCTCGGCCTCCGCGCGGCCGCGCTCGGCGGCGATGAGCGCACGGGCGCGGTCGAGGTCGGCCGGGGTGCTCACGGCCAGCACCTCGATGCCCGCGCCCTTCCACTCGCGCTTGGCGAGCCCGGCCAGCGCACCGGCCGGCGGCAGCTCGATGACGGCGGTGACCCCGAGCTGGCGCATCGTCGCCAGGCAGGAGTCGAAGCGCACCGGGCTGGTGACCTGGCTGACCAGCCGGGTGAGCGCCTCGGCGCCGGAGTCGACGGCGGCGCCGTCGGCGTTGGACAGCAGCAGCCGGCTGGGGTCGACCGGCCGCAGCCCGCCCACCAGGCCCTCGAGCTCCTCCCGGGCCGGCGCCATGTACGCGGTGTGGAAGGCGCCGGCCACCGGCAGCGGCATCACGCGGGCCTTGGCCGGCGGCTCGGCCTTGAGTGCGGCCAGCCCGTCGAGCGGCCCG
This sequence comes from Blastococcus sp. SYSU DS0539, assembly GCF_054050855.1. NCBI lineage: Bacteria > Bacillati > Actinomycetota > Actinomycetes > Geodermatophilales > Geodermatophilaceae > Blastococcus > Blastococcus sp. SYSU DS0539. The sequence goes on from NZ_JBJHAF010000008.1 coordinate 26,334, forward strand.
GCGGCGACGATCTGGCCGGCGCCGTTCATGTTGGCGGGGCTGAGGCCGTGCGCCTCGAGGGTGGCCAGCACCTCGTCGGGGTCACCGCCCAGCACCGCGGACATCCCGGTGGGCGTCTGTGCGCAAGCGGCGGCCATGGCGCGGCCGCGGACGGCGGTGAGCGCGATCGCCGCCTCGACGGAGAGGACGCCGGCGAGCGCCGCGGCGGTGAGCTCGCCGACGCTGTGCCCGGTGATGACGACGTCGCGGCCGGTGTGCGGGGTGTGGGTGACCGGCCCCGGCAGCCCGCCGAGCTCGCGGGCGACGAAGAGGCTCATCGCGACGACGAGCGGCTGGGTGACGGCGGTGTCCTTGATGGCCTCCGCGTCACCGGTCGTGCCGAGCGTGAGGAGGTCGGCACCGGCGATCGCACCGGCCCAGCGGAAGAAGGGCTCCGCGCCGGGCAGGTCGAGCCAGTCGGTCAGCATCCCGGGCTTCTGCGCACCCTGACCCGGGGCGAGGACGGCGAGCACCTCACCACCGTGCCAGTGATCATCGGTGCGCGCGCGGCGCGGGCAAACGAAAGCACACCGGTGATCTTTGTGGGAAACCTCCAACACCTACATGATCCAGAGGCGTTCCGGGGCCGGTTCGTGGTGGAAACCGGACGCCTGGTGACCGCCGGGCCCGGCTCAGTGCCAGAGCGACCGGTCGCGGTCCAGCTCGGCGAGGGCGAGGGCGACCTGCAGCGTCCAGCTGCCCCTCGGGTCGGTGGCGGACATGCCGGTGAGCTCCGCGGCCCGCTTGAGCCGGTACCGGACGGTGTTGGGGTGGACGAAGATCGCCCGGGCGCTGGCCTCCAGGTTGCCGCCGCTGCTGAGCACCGCACGGACGGTCTCGAGCACGCCACCGCCCGCGGCGCGCAGGGGGGCGGCGACCTGCTCCTGCAGCGCGGCCCGGGCCAGCGGGTCGCCGTCGAGCGCCCGCTCGGCCAGGAGGGCGTCGGCCGGCACCGGGCGCGGCGCCTCCGGCCAGGCGCGCGCCGCCCGCAGCCCGGCGAGCGCCGCCGCCGCGGAGACGGCCGCCCGCCCGAGGCCGTCGACCACCGGGCCGGTCACCACCGGCCCGTCGCCGAACTCGTCGCTGAGCCGGTCCGCCGCACCCTCGAGGTCCTCGGCGCCGCCCAGCACGACCACCAGCTGGTCGGCGTGCACGCCGACCAGCACGTCGCAGCGCAGGCCCCGGGCGGCCCGGCGGACGGCGCCGTGCGGGTCGTCCACGCCCGTCGGGGCGCCGCCGACGACCACGACGGCCGGGGTGCCGGCGGCCCAGCCCAGCGCCGCGGCGCGGCCGGACAGCTCCTCGGACCGCTCGCCGCGCACCAGGGCGTCGACGACGAGCGCCTCCAGCCGCGCGTCCCAGGCCCCACGGTTCTCCGCGAAGCTGGCGTAGACGTGGGCGGTGGCGAAGGCGACCTCGCGGCTGTACTGCAGGACCGCCAGGCGCAGGGTGTCCTCGTCGCCCGGCGCGGCCACGGCGGCGACGCGCTCCTCCACCACCTCGACGGTGACCTTGATCAGGTCCACGGTCTGCTTGAGGGCCACGGCCCGCACCAGCTCCCGCGGTGCGGCGCCGAACACCTCGCCGGTGAGCCGCGGGGGGCGGCCGGGGTTGCGGCACCACTCGACCAGGGAGGCGATGCCGGCCTGGGCGACCAGGGTGACCCAGGAGCGCTGGTCGGCCGGCATGGCCCGGAACCAGGGCAGGTCGTCGTCCATCCGGGCCACGGCCTGGGTGGCCAACGACCCGGACGCACGCTCCAGCCGCCGCAGCGTCGCGTCGCTCGGCGGGCGGTTGGTCACCCGGCTCACCCGGTCAGCGTGTCACGTCGGCCGAGGTCGGGGAGAGTGGAGCCGTGAACGTCCACCCGGTCGGTTGCCCCTCCGCCCGCCTGCCCCGATGACCGGGCCGGATTCCCGGGTGGTGCTCGCCCCCGACGACGGGTCCTTGGGCCCGCTGCTGCGGGTCGCCGACGACCGGCTGGCCCCGGGCGCCGGCTACGGCCGGCACGAGCACCGGGCGGTCGACGTCGTCGCCGTCGTCCTGGCCGGGGCGCTGACCCACCGCTGGGAGGCCGGCGCCGCGCTGGCCGCCGGCGACGTGGCGGTGCTGCGCGCCGGCGCGGGGCTGGCCCACGACGAGGTGGCCGGGAACCGGGGTGCGCGGGTGCTGCAGTGCTACCTCCGCAGCGCGACGCCGGACGTCCCCGCGACGCACGAGGTGCACCGGGCGGCCGGCGGATGGCTCGACCTCGGCCGCGCCGACGCCCGGCTGTGGCTGGGCCGCGCGGAGCCGGGGGAGGAGCTGGCCCCGCCGGCGGGCGTGGTTTTGGTGGCCGGGGCCGCAGGCGCGCGCCGGCACGAGGGCGGTCCGGTGCGCACCGACGAGGCCGCGACCGTCGTGGTGTGGCAGGTGGACGCGGGGCGCCCCAGCTGGGCCGGCTGACCCGCGACGGGCGCGGTGCCCACCGGGTGGGCGAGAGTGGAGGCATGCCGACCCGCCCCTCCGACCTGCTCGCCGCCGCGTACTCCGACGCCGACCGCACCATCGACCTGCGCCGGCAGCTGCACCGCCACCCGGAGATCGGGCTGCACCTGCCGCGCACCCAGGCCGCGGTGCTGGAGGCGTTCGCCGAGCTGCCGCTGGAGGTCACCACCGGCACGACGACCAGCTCGGTCGTCGCGGTGCTGCGCGGCGCCCGCCCGGGGCCGACCTACCTGCTGCGCGGCGACATGGACGCGCTGCCGGTGCACGAGGACAGCGGCCTGCCGTTCGCCTCCCAGGTGCCGGGGGCGATGCACGCCTGCGGGCACGACACCCACGTCGCGATGCTGGTCGGCGCCGCCCGGCTGCTCGCGGCCCGGCAGGACCAGCTGGCCGGGCAGGTGGTCTTCATGGTGCAACCGGGGGAGGAGGGCTTCCACGGCGCCCGCTACATGCTGGACGAGGGGCTGCTCGAGGTCGTCCCGGAGGCGCCGGTGAGCGGGGCGTTCGCCCTGCACATCTCCTCGACGCTGCCCAGCGGCAGCGTCAACGTCCGGCCCGGGCCGATGATGGCCGCCGCCGACCAGTGGCGGATGACCCTGCGCGGCCGCGGCGGGCACGCCTCCGAGCCGCACGCGGCCGCCGACCCGATCCCGGTGGCGGCGGAGATCGTGCTCGCGCTGCAGGCGATGGTCACCCGGCGGGTCGACGTCTTCGACCCCGCCGTGGTGACGGTGGCGCACATCGAGGCGGGCTCGACCAACAACGTCATCCCCGACACCGCCTACCTGGAGGGCACGATCCGGACGCTGTCGCCGCAGCGGCGCGCCGACGTCGTCGCCTCGGTGGAGCGGGTGGCCACCCACGTCGCCGCCGCGCACGAGCTGGAGCTGCACTGGGAGCACATCGAGGGCTATCCGGTCACGATGAACGACCCGGACGTGGCCGCCCAGGTGCTGGAGACCGCCGCCGAGCTGCTGGGCCGGCAGGCCAGCGTGCTCATGCCCGCGCCGCTCATGGGCGCCGAGGACTTCTCCTACGTGCTCCAGCGGGTGCCCGGCGTCATGGCCTGGCTCGGCGCCCGCCCGCCGGGCGTGGACGCCGCCACGGCCCCGCCCAACCACTCCAACCTGGTGGTGTTCGACGAGGAGCCGCTGCCGGCCGGGGTGGCCCTCTACGCGCAGATGGCGCTGCAGGCGCTCACCGGCTGAGGAGTTCCCAGGCCGACGCGGGGGCTCCGGCACCTGGCCGCGGTGCGGGCGGCCATGGACGACGGCGCCGACGTCCGCGGCTACTTCGCCTGGTCGCTGCTGGACAACTACGAGTGGGCCCGCGGCTACGCCCAGCGCTTCGGGAGCGTGCACGTGGACCACGAGACGCAGCGGCGCACCGTGGAGGACAGCGGGCGCGCCTACGTCGGGCTCCTCCGGCGCCACCGGCAGGCTCCGGAGGGCTGAGCGGCGGCCGGCGGCGCAGGGGGGTCTGCGCCGCCGGCCGCCGTGTCTCAGGTCGCCGGGCTCGGGTCCGACCGGTCCTCGGCGGGTGCCGCCTGCACGTCGCGCACCTGGTACTTCTCCACGGCCTCCCGGACCTTCGCGCGGTCCACCTGGCCCTCGTCGGCCAGCGACGCCAGCGTGCGCACCACGATCGACTCGGCGTCGACGTGGAAGTGCCGGCGCAGCGCCGGGCGGGTGTCGGAGAGGCCGAACCCGTCCGTGCCGAGCGTGGACATGCCGCCGGGCACGTACGGCGCGATCAGGTCCGGGACGGCGCGCATCCAGTCCGAGACCGCCACGACCGGGCCCGTGGTCTCCTGCAGCCGCGCGGTGACGTAGGGCGTGCGCGGCTCCTCCTCCGGGTGCAGGAGGTTCCACTCATCGCACGCGTCGGCCTGGCGGCGCAGCTCGGTCCAGGACGTCACCGACCACACGTCGGCCGAGACGCCCCAGTCCTGGGCCAGCAGCTCCTGCGCGCGCAACGCCCACGGCACCGCGACGCCGGAGGCCAGCAGCTGTGCCTTGACCTCGCCGGGCTCGCCGTCGTCGGCCCGGGGGCCCTCGGCGTAGCGGTACATGCCGGCCAGCACCCCCTGCACGTCCAGGCCCTCGGGCTCGGCCGGCTGGGTGAACGGCTCGTTGTAGACCGTCAGGTAGTACATGACGTCGGGGGAGCGGGAGCCACCCAGCGGGGCGCCCGGGTCCTCGCCGTACATGCGCACCAGGGCGTCCCGGGTGATGTGCGCGACCTCGTAGGAGAACGCCGGGTCGTAGGACACCACCGCCGGGTTGGTGTGCGCCAGGAGCAGCGAGTGCCCGTCCTCGTGCTGCAGCCCCTCGCCGTTCAGCGTCGTCCGCCCGGCCGTGGCACCCAGCAGGAAGCCGCGTGCCATCTGGTCACCGGCGGCCCAGATCGAGTCGCCGGTCCGCTGGAAGCCGAACATCGAGTAGAAGATGTAGATGGGGATCATCGGCTCGCCGTGCGTGGCGTACGAGGTGCCGACGGCGGTGAACGAGGCCACCGACCCGGCCTCGTTGATCCCCTCGTGCAGGATCACGCCCTGCTCGGACTCCTTGTAGGTGAGCATCAGCTCGCGGTCGACCGAGGTGTAGCGCTGACCCGCCGGGTTGTAGATCTTCTGCGTCGGGAAGAGGCTGTCCATCCCGAACGTGCGGGCCTCGTCCGGGATGATGGGCACGAAGCGGGGGCCGAGCTCGGAGTCCTTGAGCAGCTCCTTGAGCAGGCGGACGAACGCCATCGTCGTCGCCACCTCCTGCTTGCCCGAGCCGCGGCGCAGGACGTCGAGGGCCTTGTCGTCGGGCGCCTTGAGGGTCTTGAACTCCGACCGCCGGCGCGGCACCGCGCCGCCGAGCGCCCGGCGCCGCTCGTGCATGTACTGCATCTCGTCGGAGTCCGGGTCGGGCTTGTAGTAGGGCGGCAGGGTCTTGTCCAGCGCCTCGTCGGGGATGTCCAGGTAGAGCCGGTCGCGGAAACCGGCGAGGTCCTCGGCGGTCAGCTTCTTCATCTGGTGCGTGGAGTTGCGGCCCTCGAAGTGGCTGCCCAGGGTCCAGCCCTTGATGGTCTTGGCGAGGATGACCGTCGGCTGGCCCTTGTGCTCCATCGCGGCCTTGTAGGCGGCGTAGACCTTGCGGTAGTCGTGGCCACCGCGGGCGAGGTCCCAGACCTCCTTGTCGCTCATCCCCTCGACCAGCTTGCGGGTGCGCGGGTCGCGGCCGAAGAAGTGCTCGCGGACGAAGGCGCCGTCCTCGGACTTGTAGGTCTGGTAGTCGCCGTCGGGCGTGGTGTTCATCAGGTTGACCAGCGCGCCGTCGCGGTCGGCGGCCAGCAGCTTGTCCCAGCCGCGGCCCCAGATCACCTTGATGACGTTCCAGCCGGCGCCGCGGAAGAACGACTCCAGCTCCTGGATCACCTTGCCGTTGCCGCGGACCGGGCCGTCCAGCCGCTGCAGGTTGCAGTTGACGACGAAGGTGAGGTTGTCCAGCTCCTCGCGGGCCGCCAGCCCGATCACGCCCAGCGACTCGGGTTCGTCCATCTCGCCGTCGCCGAGGAACGCCCACACGTGCTGGTCGGAGGTGTCCTTGACGCCGCGGGCGTGCAGGTAGCGGTTGAACCGCGCCTGGTAGATCGCGTTCAGCGGGCCGAGGCCCATGGAGACGGTGGGGAATTCCCAGAAGTCCGGCATCAGCCGCGGGTGCGGGTAGGACGACAGCCCGCCGCCCGGGTGGCTGACCTCCTGGCGGAAGCCGTCGAGCTGGTCCTCGGTCAGCCGGCCCTCGAGGAAGGCGCGGGCGTAGATGCCCGGGGAGGCGTGGCCCTGGAAGTAGAGCTGGTCGCCGCCCCCGGGGTGGTCCTTGCCGCGGAAGAAGTGGTTGAAGCCGACCTCGTAGAGGGAGGCCGAGGAGGCGTAGGAGGAGATGTGCCCGCCGACGCCGATCCCGGGCCGCTGGGCGCGGTGCACCATGATCGCGGCGTTCCACCGGATGTAGGCGCGGATCCGGCGCTCGGCGTGCTCGTCGCCGGGGAACCACGGCTCGCGCTCCGGCGGGATCGTGTTGATGTAGTCGGTGCTGCGCAGGGCGGGCACGCCGACCTGCTGCTCGCGGCTGCGCTGCAGCATGCGGAGCATGAGGTAGCGGGCCCGGCCGCGGCCGGCGTGGTCGACGACGGCGTCGAGGGACTCCAGCCACTCCTGGGTCTCGTCGGGGTCGGTGTCGACCAGCTGGCTGGGGAGCCCGTCGGTGATGACCGCGGGGGCCTGTCCTACCCGGGCGGGGTCGCCGTCCGGCTGCTGCGATGCGCTCATGCCCCCATCGTCCACCGCCGACGTAGCCCTCGTCACGTCCCCGTCCGATGTCCGGGCCAAGTCGTGTCCGCATGTCCACCGGGACGGCGCCCCCGCGTCGGCGCTCGCAGGCTTGCGTCGTGCCCGTCATGCCCTACGCTTCCGCCTGCGGTGCCTCGTACGGACGGCGCCGCTCCGGGGGGCGACCGCCGGAGGGCGTGTCGGCGACAGCGAGAGGGGTGACATGACCAGGCTGCGGGTGGTTCTCCCGCTGGTCGTGTCGATCGCCGCCTCGTGCCCGTCCTCCGCCCGCCCGGCAGCCGCCGCCCGCTCGGTCCTCCTGTGACGCCTCCCCGCGCGCTCACCGGCCCGACAGGGCAGCATCCACCCCACCCCAGGTCAGCAGAAGGTCAACACATGGAGGATCAGCAGGGATGAGCGTCGACAGCGCCGGCATGGCGGCCCGGCTGGGCATCAAGCCGGGCATGGTCGTGCAGGAGCTCGGCTGGAGCGAGGACGCCGACGAGGACCTGCGCGACTCCATCATCGAGGCCTCGGGCAGCGAGATGGTGGACGAGGACACCGACGAGGTGGCCGACGTCGTCGTCCTGTGGTGGCGGGAGGACGACGGCGACCTGTTCGACGCCCTCACCGACGCGCTCACCTCGCTGGCCGACGAGGGCGTCGTGTGGCTGCTGGTGCCGAAGTCGGGCCGGCCCGGGCACGTCGAGCCGGGCGACGTCACCGAGGTGGCCCCGACGGCCGGGCTCTCCCAGACCAGCAGCATCTCCGCGGCCAAGGACTGGTCGGGCATCCGCCTGGTCACCCCCAAGGCAGCGCGCAGCCGCCGCTGAGGCACCATCGGGGCATGAGCCTCTCCGTCGGTGACCGCGCGCCCGAGTTCAGCCTTCCCGACCAGGACAAGCAGGTCGTCTCCCTCGCGGACCTGCGCGGCACGCCCGTGCTGCTGGTCTTCTACCCCTTCGCCTTCTCCGGCATCTGCACCGGTGAGCTCTGCCAGCTGCGCGACGAGCTGGCCGCCTACACCGACGCCGGGGTGAAGGTGCTGGCGATCAGCACCGACCCGGTCTTCAGCCTCAAGGCGTTCAAGGCGCAGGAGAACCTCGAGTTCCCGCTGCTCTCGGACTTCTGGCCGCACGGCACGGTCGCCCAGGCCTACGGCGTGTTCAACGAGAAGGCCGGCATGGCCGTGCGCGGCACCTTCCTGGTCGACGCCGAGGGCGTCATCGCCTTCACCGAGGTCAACCAGCCGGGCGACGCCCGTCAGCAGTCCGGCTGGAAGGACGCCGTCGCCGCGCTGGCTTCCTGAAGCGCGGGCGTCCGGGGCCATACCCTGGACGCGCGGGGCGCGTAGCTCAGCGGTAGAGCTCTCGCCTTACAAGCGAGCGGTCGCAGGTTCGAACCCTGTCGCGCCCACCTGCACCCGTCGCGGTGTGCACGCTGCTGCGCACGACGGCGGTCATCCGCGCCGTCACGACCGCCATGATGCGCATCCCGGCGCAACCGGGCGGCACCGCCTGCCCACCGGGTGCGGGCACGCCGAGCGCCGGCTTGTCGTCGTCCCGGTGGATCGAGGCGACAGCGAGCCGGCGGCCCGGCGTCAAGCGACCCGGCGTCAGGCGGGCGACGGCGTCAGGCGGCGGCGACGTCCGCGGTGGCAGCGGTGCGGGGCTCGGCGGGCTTCGGGAAGGCCGGGCGCAGGAACGCCGGTGCCTTGAACGGCGCCCACTCGCCCTCCGGCTGGGCCAGCCGGTCGGCGACCGCCCAGAGGGCGGCCGGGTGGTGGCCGATGCCGAGGTGGCTGGCGGTGACCGCGATGTTCTCGCAGCGCTCGCCGGGCAGGTTCAGGCAGGTCTGCCAGTGCACGATGCCGTCGTAGTGCGAGTAGATCGACGTCGCGGGCACCGGCAGCGGGCAGCCCTCGGACTCCAGCGGGAACTGGCGCTGCTCCACGTGCAGGTGCGCGTAGCGGTCGAACGCCTTGGTGGCCCGGGTCTGGGTGTGCCGCTCGATGCGGAACGGGCTGCCGAGGGTGATCACCTGGCGCACCTGGTCGGGGCTCTGCCGGGCGAGGTCGCGGGCGAAGATGCCGCCCAGGCTCCAGCCGATGACCGTCACCTCGCGCCGGTAGCGGCCGTGCAGGTAGTCGAGCTTGTCGCGCAGGCCGTTGACGCAGGTGGCGGTCGGCCCGATGTTGCGGCCGAGCCCCCAGCCGTGCACCCGGTAGCCCAGCCGGCGGAGCGTCGCGCGCAGCACCCGGGTGGAGGAGTCGTCGGCGAGCAGCCCGGGGAGGACCAGCACCGGGTGCCCGTCGCCTTTGGGCAGCCGCGGCGCGAGCGGGCGGGCGGCCAGGTAGAGGCCGAAGTCCGCGACCGCCCGGCCGGGCTCGCTGAGGTAGAGCGGGAGTGCCGGACCGTCACCCTGCTGTCGTGCCACGTCGTCCTCCAGGCTGCCGTCCATCGGTGGAAGGGCTTTACCAAGATGCGGTCTGGCTCACACCTGCCGGTCACATACGCGCGGGCGCATGTTGCCGAATTGTGTCCTGTGTCATAGCGGACCTTCGTGTTCCACGCACCCGTGGACGGGGGGCGCCGCTGCGCCCGCTGCCGGTACGTGCCACGGTACGGACGACTCGACGGGGCAGAGGAGCAGCGATGAGCGAGGACGAGACACCGGGCCGCAGCCGCACCGTGGACCTGGACGGCCCGGTGCACTACCTGGACTTCGGCGGCCCGGACGACGGGCCGGTGGTCGTGCTCGTGCACGGCCTGGGCGGGTCGCACCTGAACTGGGATCTGGTCGCCCCGGGGCTGGCGGAGCACGCGCGCGTGCTGGCCCTCGACCTGCCCGGCTTCGGCCGCAGCGAGCCCGGTGGCCGCACGGCCAGCGTGCCGGCCAACGTCGCGGTGCTGCACCGCTTCCTCACCGAGGTCGTCGGCGAGCCCGCCGTCCTGGTGGGGAACTCGATGGGCGGCATGATCTCGATCCTCGAGACGGGTGAGCACCCGGCGGCGGTGCGCGGCCTGGTGCTGCTGGACCCGGCCGTGCCCGGCCCGCGGCGCGCGATGGACCCGCTGGTGGCGGTGACGTTCGCGCTCTACGCGATCCCGTTCGTCGGGGAGCGCTTCCTGTGGTGGCGGCGGCAGCGCACGTCGGCGCTGGTCCGCGTGCACGACATGCTGGAACTGGTGGGCGTCGACCCGGAGCGGGTGCCCGGCGACGTCATCGACCGGTCGGTCACGCTGATCGAGGAGCGCCGGGACGTCCAGGGGATGGACCGGGCTTTCCTCGCCGCCGCCCGCTCGGTGTTGCGGGTGCTGGCCGACCCCCGCCGGTACCGCGCCGCGATGGCCTCCATCGACGTCCCCGTGCTGCTGGTGCACGGCGACCGCGACCGGCTGGTCCCGGTGCAGGCCGCCCGCGACATCGCCGAGCACCACCCCACCTGGCGCTACGCGGAGTGGTCCGACGTCGGTCACGTCCCGCAGCTGCAGGAGCCGGCGCGGTTGGTCACCGAGATGCTGGACTGGATGCGCGACACCGCGCTCACCAGCTCACCGGCCTGACCCGCGCGGCCGCGGGGACCGACGACCCCGCGGCCCGCGGCGGTCAGGAGCCGGTGCGGAGGGTGTCCCGCAGCGCCTCCAGGCCGGTGTAGCGGGGCCGCCACCCCAGGTCCTCGCGCGCCCGGGTGGTGTCCATGATCGCCGGCCGGCCGGCCGCCTCGATCCACTCGGCCACCGGCGGCAGGAACGGCAGCCGGGCCACCGCCCGCGCGGCCGCCTGCGCCGGGGCGGCGGGCAGCGGGATCGGGATCGCGCCGAACTCCCGGGCGACGTCGGCCGCGGTCAGCACGCCGTCGCCGGCGATGTTGTAGGCGCCGGGCGGGCCGGCGCCCAGGACGCACAGCAGCAGCGCCTGCCCGACGTCGTCCTGGTGGATGAACTGCACCGGGTGCTCGGGCACCAGCAGCGGCACGGGGAACAGCAGCCGCCGGGGCCGGCCGAACAGCCGTCGCCCGAGCGGGGCGAGCGGGCCGGGCAGCACGTCCTTGGCGCCGATGGCCTGCGGGCCGAGCACCACCGGCGGGCGGAGCAGGTACAGCGCCAGGTCGGGCGCCGTCGCGGCCTCGCCCTGCAGCAGGTGCTCGAGCTCGGCCTTCTCCTGCGCGTAGAACAGCCGCGACGCCGGGCGCACCGGCCACTCCTCCGTGATCCGGTCGGGGTTGTCGCGGTGGAAGCCGTAGGCGGCGACCGAGGAGGAGTAGACGAACCGCCGGGCGCCGACGGCGGCGGCCGCGCGGAAGACGTTCAGCGTGCCGTCGACGTTGATGGCGCGGGTCGTCTCCCGGGAGGCGTTCCCGGTGATCAGGAAGGCCAGGTGCACGACCACGTCGGCGGCGCGGAAGGCCTCCCGCAGCGCATCCGGATCGCGGACGTCGCCCTGCCGGTACTCCATCTTCGTCCAGCCCCGCTCGGCCGGGTCGAACGGCCGGCGCGCGATGCCGATGACCCGGTCGACGCGGTCGTCGGCCTGCAGCAGGGGCACCAGCCCGGCGCCGAAGGTGCCGGTGGGGCCGGTGACCGCGACGGTGAGCCCGCGTTCCCCGCCCGGTGCCCGGGTGCCGGAGCTGCGCTTCTTCGCAGGGCTCACCGGGCGCCGGCCCGGGCGGTGGGCTTCGTGCCGGTGGGCTGCGCGACCTCCGGGGTGGCCTCGTCGGCCCGCGCGTACTCGAGCAGCTCCTCGATGCCCCGCCGGATGCCGCCGGAGAGGACGTCGACGTCGGGGAAGGCGTCGAAGTCGGCGTTGATGCCGAAGGTCATGGTGTTGAGGTAGCTGAAGATCCCGATGGAGCACCGCGTGCCACCGGCGATCGGCACGTAGGCGTGCGCGGAGCACATCCGCTTGCCGAGCACGTAGAGCGGCACCCGCGGCCCCGGCACGTTGGTGGTCACCGCCTGGCACCACATCTGGCCGGCCTGCATGGCGGCCCGCACGCCCAGCGAGAGCAGGCTCGGGGCCACGAAGTCGCCCATCGAGATGATCGACGGGACGTCGACGGCCTGCATGGCCCGCTTGTACTCGTCCATCTGGCCGCGGATGGTCTCCAGCCGGGAGGCCGGGTCGGGGTCGCCGACGGGCAGGTCGACGAAGACGGCCGACACCTGGTTGTCCAGCGATCCGCGCTGCTTCTCCGAGCGCACCGACACCGGCACCATCGAGCGGACCACCAGCTTGTCCGAGGACAGCTCGCCACGGCCCTGGAGCAGGTCGCGGAAGCCCCGGGTGATGGCGGTCAGCACGACGTCGTTCACCGTGCCGCCCAGCGCGGTCCGGACGGCCTTGAACTCCTCGAACCTGCCCGCCGTCCAGGCCCAGCGCCGGTGCGGCCCGATGTGCCCGTTGAGCGAGCGCGCGGTGGGGGTCGCCGCCTGCTTGGCCAGTGAGGGCACGGTGGTGGCGAGGGTGCGCCCGGCCTCGGTCAGGCTGCGCGCGCTGCGGACGGCGTTGCCCACGCTCGGCAGGCTGGTGAGCGTGCGCAGCGGCTGGGTCGCCGCCTCGGTGACGGCGCCCGCCACGAGCGCCAGGGACGAGGGGTCGCGGCGCGGCGTCCAGTCCCGCGGGTCGTCGTGCGTGGCGTCGGGGTCGAGGTCGAACATCAGCTGCATGAGGTCGGTGCCGGCGACGCCGTCGACCATGCAGTGGTGGACCTTCGAGATGAGCGCCCAGCGGCCGTCGGCGAGGCCTTCCACGAGCCACAGCTCCCACAGCGGCTTGGCCATGTCCAGCCGGTGCCCCAGCACCCGGCCGGCCAGGTTGCGCAGCTGCTCGTCGTTGCCCGGGGCGGGCACCGCGGTGTGCCGCACGTGGTACAGGATCTGGAAGTGCGGGTCGTCGACCCACATCGGCCGGCCCAGCTGCAGCGGCACCTCCCGGACCCGCTGGCGGTAGCGCGGCACGAGCGGGAGCTTGCTGAGCAGCAGGCGCACCACGTCGCCGTAGCTGGGCGCCGGGCCGTCGAACACGGCCACCGAGCCCACGTGCATCGGGGTGTTCTCGCTCTCCGCGAAGTAGAACCCGCTGTCGAGGGCGCTCATGCGGTCCACGTCTTGACTCCTCGCCGCCCGGCCCCGCTGCTAGGACCGGGCCATCGCACGTCCCGGATGGCCGCCGAAGTTATGTGTGTCCCCCGGTAGACGCAACCTGATCTTGTGGTGGCGGCCACATCCTGGGGTGCCCGGTATGCGCCCGGTCAACCGGCCTGTCGCAGGTCGGCCTCGACGCGGTCGAGCAGGTCGGCGAACGCGCGGTCGACCACCGCCGTGCGGGTGAGGTTGACGCTGTGCCCGGCACCCGGGACGACGACCAGCTCGGCGCCGGGGCCGATCTCCTCGGCGATCCGCCGGCCGTGCGCCGCAGGGGTGAGCCGGTCGTGGGTCGCGGCCACCACGGTCACCGGCATCCGCCGTAGCACCGCCAGCGCGGCGGTCTCGTCGTGGTCGAGGAACGTGGCGTAGAAGGCCAGGGTCACCGTCAGCGGGGTCGCCTCCAGCAGTTGCTGGACCAGTCGCACCGAGCGCCGGTCGGCGTCGTCCCGGCCGAACAGCAGCCGGCGGATCGCCCGGCGGCCGACGAACCGCCCCCGCCACGGCAGCCGGTCCAGCAGCGGGGCCAGCCGCTGGAGCAGCCACAGGTACAGCGGCAGCAGGCCCAGCCGGCGGCCCATCTTGACGAGGAACCCGAGCGGGCCGGTGTCGACCAGCCCGCCCGCCGAGGTGGCCAGCAGGAACGCCCCGACGACGCGGGTGCCGAACAGGTCCGGCCGCTGCCGGGCCAGCGCGAGGATGCTCATCCCGCCCATCGAGTGACCGGCCAGCACCACCGGGCCCGTCGGGGCGACGGCGTCGAGCACCTGGCCGAGGTCGCGGCCGGTGCGGTCGATGGTGGCCTTCGTCAGCGGCGTCCAGCCGGACCGGCCGTGCCCGCGCTGGTCCCACAGCACCAGCCGGACCCGGCCGCGCAGCGCCTCGCGCTGGAGCTGCCACTCGGCCAGCCGGGCGGTGAAGCCGTGCGAGAGGACGACGGTGACCGGTGCGCCGGTGCCGCCGGCCGGCTCGTCCACCTCCACGTGCAGGTCCACGCCGTCGTCGGTGGTCACCGTCCGGGAGCCCGGCGGCGGAGGGCCGTCGAGCGGGGGGAGGGACAGCAGCGGCGGGTCGCTGGGCACGGGGCCATCCCAGGGCCCGGCGGCCGGTCCCGCAACCGGGGGCGGACGCCCCGGTGGTCAGTGCCCGGTGCGCCGGCCCGGCGCGGCCTCCCGCACCAGCCGGCGGGCGGCGTCCACCTCGCGGGCCACCGGGGCCAGCACGCCCTCGGCGTGCAGCTCGGCGTCGTCGGTGGTGCGGGGCGCCCGGACGTCGTCCTCCAGGGAGCGGATCGCCCGGCGCAGCACCGCCACCTGGGCGAGGTCGGGCGCCGGCTCGCCACCGCGGGTGGCGATGACCGCCTCGGTGACCGCGTCGGAGGTGCGCTCCAGCTGCACGATCACCGGCCACCAGGCGGCCGCCCGCGTGCTGATCGGCGGCGGCTCGGCGAGCCGCCGCTGGAGCTGGGTCTGCAGCTCGGTGAGCGCGCGGTAGTTGCGCCGGCGGGCGCGGCGGCGCTCGGCCGGGCTGCCGGTGAAGGCGGCCTCGACGAAGGCGTCCAGGGCGACGGCGGCGTCCCGCAGGGCCGCGTCCAGCGGAGCCCGCCACGTCTGCGGCCACAGCAGGTAGCCGAAGACCAGCACGATGGCGCAGCCGACCAGCGTGTCCAGCAGCCGGGCGCCGACCAGCCCCGGGCCCCCGGGGACGGCGAGGTCGAGCAGCAGGATGATCAGCGGCGTCTGGAAGACGGAGAACAGCCCGAAGTTGGCGTTGCGGGCCCACGGCAGCACGGCCGCCGAGCAGGCGATCGCGACCAGCACCCAGCCGTCGCGGGGGAGGGCCGCCAGCAGCGCGGAGCCGAGCAGGACGCCCAGCACCGTGCCGGCGCCCCGCTGCACGGCCCGGGTGAAGACCGACCCGAAGTCGGGCTTGAGCACGATGGCGACGGTGAGCAGCACCCAGTAGGGGCGCTCGATCGGCAGGTACTGGCGGGCGATCTCGGCCACGGTCATGCACAACGACAGGCGGACGGCGAAGGCGCGGGTGTCGGCGCTGGCCACGGTCCGGTCGACCAGCTCCCGCGCCCGCACCCCCAGGCCGGGCGTGGCGCGCGCCGCCGCGGCGCCGGCCCGCTCCTCGGGGTCGCCGACCACGTTCCACACCAGCCGGACACCGTGCCGCACCGCCCGCACCGCCGGGTGGCCCGCCTCGAGCGGGGCCGGGCGCTGGTCGGTCAGCTCCCCGCTGCCGATGACGGCCGCGGCCAGTCCGTGCACCGCGGTCACGTCCTGCGGATCGGCCGGGACGCCGGCCCGCGCGGCGGCGACCGCCCCCTCCACCAGCGGCGCGGCCGCGTTGAGGACGCCGGCGAGCTCGGAGAGCTCCTGGCTGCGGCCGGCCGACCGGCTGCGGCTGCGGATCACCCGGTCGTAGCCGGCGTTGAGGGCGGTGGTGAGGGCCCGCCGGGCGTCGGGGGCCTTCTCGCTGCCGATCGCCGCGAGCAGCTCGCCGATCCGGGTGAACACCGCGGCCACGGCGGCGCGGTCGGGATCGGCATGCTCGGTGCGGGCCTGGACGAGGGTGGTCAGCGTCGCCCAGGCCGCGCCGCAGAGGAAGAACCCGACCTCCGCGGCGGCCGGCAGCGGGGTCATCAGCCCCGAGGCGAGCGCCGTGTAGACGAGCAGCTGCAGCGCGCCGAGGGAGAGCGCGGCGTTGACCGCGCTGACGAAGGCGGCGACCGCCGACAGGAGGGCGATGACCACCACCGGCTCCCACCCGCCGCCCGTGGCGTGCTGGCCGGCGAGCAGCCCCAGCATGCCGAACAGCGTGGCCGCCCCGATCCGGCGGAGCCGGTCCCGGAGCGGGCCCGGCTGGGGCGCCAGGGCGGCCGCCAGCGCCCCCATGGTGCCGAACACCCCGGCGCCGAGCGCGGCGGCGGAGTCCAGCCCGCCGCCGACCGTGACGGCCAGTGCCAGTGGCGCGGGGATCGCGACGGCGAACCGGGCGACGTCGCGCCACGGCACCGGGGGCGGCGTGGTGCGCACCAGCTCCTCGAGCCACGCCGGTGCGCGCAGCGCCCGCTCCCGTGCCACGGGAGGAGCTTGTCATTCCGCCGGTCCGGCCGTGCGTGTCCGGCGCCTACGCTGCGGAGCCGTGACCGTGCAGCTCGGCGAGGTGCTCGCCGCCCTGGATGCCCGCTACGACCCCGCGCTCGCCGAGAGCTGGGACGCCGTCGGCCTGGTGTGCGGCGACCCGGCCGAGGAGGTGCGGTCGGTGCTGTTCGCCGTCGACCCCACCGCCGCCGTCGTCGACGAGGTGCTCGCCACCGGCGCGCAGCTGCTGGTCACCCACCACCCGCTGCTGCTGACCCCGGTGCACGGCGTGCCGGCCGACGACGCCAAGGGCCGGCTGGTGCACCGGCTGATCCGGGCCGGTGCCGCGCTGTTCGTCGCGCACACCAACGCCGACCGGGCGCCCGGCTCAGGGGTGAACGCCGCGCTGGCCGCCGTCCTGGGGCTGGCCGACGCCGTGCCGCTGGAGCCGGCCGGCCCCGATCCCCGTGCCGGGCTGGGCCGCGTGGGCACGCTGCCCGGGCCGATGACCCTGCGGGATTTCACCCGGCACGTCGCCGCGGTGCTGCCGGCCACGGCCGCCGGCGCCCGGGCGGCCGGCGACCCCGACCGGGAGATCCGCAGGGTGGCGGTGTGCGGCGGCAGCGGGGGCTCGCTGCTCGCGGCGGCCGCCGCGGCCGGGGCCGACGTGCTGGTCACCAGCGACCTCAAGCACCACCCCGTGTCCGACGCCCTCGAGGTGCCCGGGCCGGCGCTGGTCGACGTGGCGCACTATGCCTCCGAGTGGCCGTGGCTCCCGGTGGCCGCCGACGCGCTGCGCCGCGACCTGGGCGGCCGGGTGGAGGTCGCGGTCTCCACCGTGCGGACCGATCCGTGGAGCTGCCGGGCCGACGCCCCGCGGGGCGCCGCCGGCTGACCCGGCCGCGTCAGCCGTGCCCGGCGGCCCGCAGCTCCCGGACGCACGCGCGCTCGAGGCCGCGCTGGCGCCGGATCCGGGCCAGCAGCCCCGGCACCGGCTCCAGCTCGCGGGTGGCGGCCGGGCGCACCCCGGTCATCCGGCCGTCGGCGTACCGGCCGGTGGTCGTGTGCACCGTCCAGCGCTCGACGTCGGGCACGGACACCTCCTGGCCGACCAGGACGGCGGCGCCGGAGACCCCCGGGGGCGCGCCCCGCAGCGCCAGCGGATCGGCGGCCCAGTCGCTCACCCGGACGGTGGCCACGTGCAGGTCGCCGTCGTCGACGCCGAGCACGGCGTCCAGCGGGCCGTCGCGGCGCTCGCCGGGGACGACGTCGGCGGCGTCCAGCGCGAGGACGAGCCGCGGCAGGTACCACCAGTGCTCCCGGCGGAGCATCGGGGAGTCCGCCAGGGCCCGCGCCGGCGGGTGCTTGCGCAGCTCCTGATCCAGCAGGTGCTCGGTGAACAGCTCGCCCGTGCCGTCCTCGATCAGGGTGAGCCGGCCGGTGGCCACCAGCGGGACCCAGCGCGAGCCGGTCAGCCGCGGATCGGAGAGGACCAGCGCCGCGCGGTCGCCGGCCGCGGCGGCGCGGGCGGTGGCGGCGTGCGCCCAGGGCAGGGCGACCGCCGGGCGGCCGTCCAGCA
The DNA here is from genome assembly GCF_054050855.1 of Blastococcus sp. SYSU DS0539. NCBI lineage: Bacteria > Bacillati > Actinomycetota > Actinomycetes > Geodermatophilales > Geodermatophilaceae > Blastococcus > Blastococcus sp. SYSU DS0539. The sequence goes on from NZ_JBJHAF010000008.1 coordinate 43,995, forward strand.
GGAGCGGGACGACGCCGACCGCGCCCGGTGATCCGCCCGGGGTGCGCCACAGCAGCTCGGCCACCCCGGCCGCACGCACCGCGGCCTGCGTACTTGTGGCATCCATCACATGCGCTGTCTACTCCTCGCGGACGGCGGCGACGTTGCCGCCCCGGAACCTGGGAGTCGCCGTGCCCGCGTTCGTCGTGGCCGCCGTGGTGGGAGCGCTCTTCTTCCTCGGCTACCGCTACTACTCCACGTACCTCGCGACGAAGGTCTACGCGCTCGACGGCGCCTACCGGACCCCGGCGCACGAGTTCAACGACGGCGTCGACTTCGTGCCGACCAACAAGCACGTGCTCTTCGGCCACCACTTCACCTCGGTGGCCGGGGCGGCGCCCATCGTCGGCCCGGCGATCGCGGTGTTCTGGGGGTGGGGGCCGGCGCTGACCTGGATCGTCCTCGGCACCATCTTCGCCGCCGGCGTGCACGACTTCGGGGCGCTGGCGGTCTCGGTCCGGCACAAGGCCAGGAGCATCGGCACGCTGGCCGGCGACGTCATCAACGGCCGGGCGCGGATGCTGTTCCTGGCGATCATCTTCTTCCTGCTGACCCTGGTGAACGCGGTCTTCGCCGTCGTCATCGGCAACCTGTTCGTGGCCCAGCCGGGCGCGGTGATCCCGATCGTCGCCGAGATCCCGCTGGCCATCGCGATCGGCGTCTACATCTACCGGACCCGTTCGTCGGCGCTGATCCCGTCGATCGTCGGCGTGATCGTGCTGTACGCGCTGATCCTGGTCGGCAACGCCTACCCGATCACCCTGGACGGGCTGGCCGACGCGCTCGGGGTCGAGCAGACCCGCAACGTCTGGGTGGTGCTGCTGTTCATCTACACCTGGATCGCCTCACGCATCCCGGTGTGGGTGCTGCTGCAGCCGCGCGACTACATCAACAGCCACCAGCTGTTCATCGCCCTCGGCGTCATCGGCCTGGGCCTGATCATCGGGCTCAACCAGATCCAGGCGCCGGTGATCAACGACGTGCCGGAGGGCTCGCCGAGCTTCTTCCCCTTCCTGTTCATCACCATCGCCTGCGGGGCCATCTCCGGGTTCCACTCGCTGGTGTCGTCGGGCACGACCTCCAAGCAGCTCGACAAGGAGACCGACGCCCGCTACGTCGGCTACATGGGCGCCGTGGGCGAAGGATCGTTGGCCACCGGCGCGGTGCTCGCCGCGACGGCCGGGGTGGCCGCCTCGCAGGCGGACTGGGAGGCGCTCTACCCCGACTTCGCCACGGCGTCGGGGGGCGCGGTCGGCAACTTCGTGGCCGGCACCGCCCAGTTCGCCAACAACATCGGCATCCCGCTGGACCTCGCCGCCGTCTTCGCCGCCGTCGTCGTCATCAGCTTCGCGGCGACGACGATGGACACCGGCGTCCGGCTGCAGCGCTACGTGATCCAGGAGATCGGTGAGCTGATCAAGGTGCGGGTGCTGGCCCGCAACCTGACGGTCGCCACCACGCTGGCGGTGCTCATCCCGCTCGCCATGGCGCTGCTCCCCGGCGGCGGGGAGGCCGGCTACACGTTCGGCGTCCTGTGGCAGCTGTTCGGCACCACCAACCAGCTCACCGCGGGTCTCGCCCTCTCGGTCATCGCGGTCTGGGTCACCCGTCGCGGCCGCAACCCGGTCGCCGTCCTGATCCCGCTGGTCTTCCTGCTGGTGATGACGACGTGGGCGCTGATCCTCAACCTGCGGAACTTCGTCGAGGACGAGCAGTGGGTGCTGGCACCGCTCGACGCGCTGATCTTCGTCCTGGCGCTCTGGCTGATGGTCGAGGCGGCGCTGGCGCTGCGCGCGGCCTTCCGGGACCGCGGCACGGTCGGGCCCACCGAGGGCGTGGAGCCCGACGCGGTGGCGCTGGCCAACCCGGAGACCGACACCTCCGACCGGCCGCTCGGCGGTCCCTCCGGGAACGACCGGCGGTGAGCCCGCGGGTCGTGCTGGTGCGGGGCACGCGGACCGCCGGCGGCGCCTCCGCCGGGTGCTGCAGCGCGGACGTCCGGCCGTTCGACGAGGGCGGCTCGCACCGGCACGCCGCGCCCGACGACGCGGTGGGGGCGGTGTACCGGGCGCTGCGCGCCGCCCTGCCGACAGGGGTGGCGGTGGAGGTGGTCTCGCCGTCGAACTGGCTCTGGCTGGTGCCGGCGCTCGTCACCGACGGCCGCCGCCGGGGCCTGCGCGGTGCGGCCCTGCGGCGCTCGGTCCGCGCGGGGATGGCCGTGGAGTCGCTGATCGTGGACGGGGCGGTGCTGGCGTCGGGCCGGCTGCCCGCCCCGGCTGCGGCGGTGGCCGCGGTGGAGTCGGAGCTGGCCCTGGGGCGCGCTCGCCCGCCCGCCGGCTCACCGGCGGGGCGGGCGGAGGAGCCGCAGGTAGGTTGAGCGGCGTGAAGGTCGACCATTTCGAGCAGCAGAAGCTCCTGGAGCTCGCGGCGGAGGACGTCGCGCTGACCCAGCTCGCGCACCGTCTGCGGACGCTGCCGGAGACCGCCGCCGTCGAGGCCGCCGCGGAGGCGGAGCGGGCGCTGGCCGACGACGTCGTCCGCGCCGAGACCGAGGCGCGGGACCTGCAGCGCGAGGTCAAGCGGCTCGAGAACGACGTGGACACGGTCCGGCAGCGCGCCGCCCGCGACCAGCAGCGGCTGGACGCCGGCGGGGTGGGTGCCAAGGAGGCCGTCAGCCTGCAGCAGGAGCTGGAGTCGTTGGCCCGCCGGCAGTCGACCCTGGAGGACCAGGAGCTCGAGCTCATGGAGCGCCTGGAGACCGCCGAGTCGACCCTGCGCACCGCCCAGGACGGCCTCGACGAGGCGCGCGCCGCGCTGGAGCGGGCCGAGCAGCAGCGCGACGACGCGCTCGCCGACATCGCCGAGAGCACCACCCGGCACGAGACGGCCCGGGCCGCGGTCGCCGGCGCGATCTCCGCGCCGCTGCTGACCCTGTACGACCGGATCCGCACCCAGACCGGCACCACCGGGGCGGCGATGCTCCGGGCCCGCCAGTGCCAGGGCTGCCGGATCGAGCTGAACGGCCGGGAGCTGGCCGCGGTCCGCAACGCCGACCCGCACGAGGTCGTCCGGTGCGAGAACTGCGGGCGGATCCTGGTGCGCACCGCCGAGTCCGGGCTGTGACGCGGCGCTTCATCGTCGAGGCGGACGGCGGGTCGCGGGGCAACCCGGGGCCGGCCGGCTACGGCGCGCTGGTGCGGGACGCGCAGACCGGGCGGGTGCTGGCCGAGCGGGCCGCATCCGTCGGGCGAGCCACCAACAACGTCGCCGAGTACGGCGGGCTGGTCGCCGGGCTGCAGGCGGCGCTCGATCTCGACGCGTCCGCCGCCGTCGAGGTGCGGATGGACTCCAAGCTCGTCGTCGAGCAGATGTCGGGCCGCTGGAAGATCAAGCACCCCGACATGCAGCAGCTGGCGCGCCAGGCGCAGCAGATCGCCCGGAAGCTCGGCGCGGTCCGCTACACCTGGGTGCCGCGGGCGCAGAACGGCGCCGCCGACGCGCTGGCCAACAGCGCGATGGACGGCCGGCCGGTGCACCGCGACGCCGTCGCCGAGCCCTCGGCCGCCGAGGACGACGTCCAGCCGGTGCGCGAGCCGGCGCCGTTGGTCACCACCGTCACGCACCTGCTGCGCCACGGCCAGACCGAGCACACGCCCGAGCGCCGCTTCAGCGGCCGCAACGAGCTGCCGCTGTCGCGCACCGGCCGGGCCGAGGCCGAGGCGGCGGCGGAGCGCGCCGCGCAGCTGGGCATCGACGTCGTCGTCGCCTCGCCACTGGCCCGCACCCGCGAGACCGCCGAGATCGTCGCCGCCCGGCTCGGGCTGCCCGTCGAGTTCGACGACGACCTCCGCGAACTGGACTTCGGCGACCTGGAGGGGCTGACCTTCGACGAGGCGCGCGCCCGGCACCCGCTGGCGGTGCGCCGCTTCATGGCCGACGTGACGGTGGCCGCGCCCGGTGGGGAGTCGATCGCCGACGTCAGCACCCGGCTGGCCGGTGCCCGCGGGCGCATCCTCACCCGGCACGCGGGCCGGACCGTCCTCGTGGTCAGCCACGTCACGCCGATCAAGCTGCTGCTCGCGGCCGGCCTCGGGGTCGGCGACGGCGTCGTCCACCGGGTGTTCCTGGAGGCGGCGTCGCTGTGCACCGTCGCCTGGACCTCCGAGGGCACGGCCTCGGTCCGGCTGGTCAACGACACCGCGCACCTGCGCTGACGCCGGCTCGCCAGGTCAGACGCGGGCGAAGAGGTAACCGGAGACCACCACGCCGAAGGTCACGATGAGCACGCGCAGGGGCGTGGCGGGGATGCGAGTGGCGATCCGGGCACCGAGGAAGCCGCCGACGAGGCTGGCCGGGGCGGCGACGGCGACGACGGTCCAGGCGACCGGTCCGAAGATGCCGAACACCACCAGCGTCACCGTGGCGGTGACCGCCGACAGCGCCGACTTCAGGGCGTTGGCCAGCTTCAGCCGGTGCAGCCCGATGCCGAGCACGCCGACGAGGATCACCCCGAGCGCACCGCCGAAGTAGCCGCCGTACACGGTGGCGAGGAACAGCGCCACGTACAGCCAGGCGGGGTCGCGGCCGGGGCCGCCGGGGACCTGGCCGGCCAGCCGCCGGGTCACCAGCGGCTGGAGCGCGAGCAGCAGGCTGGCCATGAGCACGAGCACCGGGACGACGAGGTCGAAGGCCTCAGACGGCGTGGTGAGGAGCAGGACGCTGCCCACCAGCCCGCCGGCGACCGCGACCGCCGAGAACCGGATCAGCCGCCGGCGCTGGCCGGCGTACTCCGGGCGGAAGCCGGCCACGCCGCCGAGGTAGCCCGGCCACTGGGCCAGCGAGTTCGTGACGTTGGCCGCCACCGAGCCCAGCCCCAGCGCCACGAGGGTCGGGAAGAGGATCAGCGATCCACCGCCGGCGATGGAGTTCACGACGCCGGCCAGGAACGCGACGCCGGCCGCGATGAACAGGTCGGCACCGGACACGACGGGTGACCCTACGGTGAGCCCATGCGGGCAGAGGCGCGAGCACTGGGAATGGCCGCCGGGATGACCGGGGCCGGGGTGTTCCACCTGGTGCGGCCGCAGGTCTACGACTGGATGATCCCGCCGGAGCTGGGACCGGCCCGGCCGTGGGTGATCGGCAGCGGGGTCGTCGAGCTGGCGACCGCGGCGCTGCTCGCGGTGCCCGCGACCCGGCGTGCCGGTGGCTGGGCGGCGGTGGGGCTGCTGGTCGGGGTGCTGCCGGCGCACCTGCAGACCCTTCGGGCCACCCGGCGCTCGCCCGTCGGGCTGACGGTGGCGGCGGCGCGGATCCCCTTCCAGTTGCCGATGCTGCGGGCCGCGCTCCGGGTGGCCCGGGGCGGCTGACCCGCCGTCCTCGCCGGAGAGTCGCCGGCCTCCCGCTGCGTCGCGAGGTCCGCGACCGCAGCGTGCGGTCCGCGGTCGCGGCAGACTCGGGCCATGCCGACAGCTCCGATGCCCGACGACTGGCAGCGCGCCCTGGTCGTCGCCGCCCACCCCGACGACATCGAGTACGGCCTCGCCGCCGCCGTCGCCGTGTGGACGTCGGCGGGCAAGGAGGTGCACTACCTGCTGGCCACCCGGGGCGAGGCGGGGATCGCCGGCATGCCGCCGGCCGAGGCCGGCCCGCTGCGCGAGGAGGAGGAGCGCGCGTCGGCCGCCGTCGTCGGGGTGACCGAGGTGGAGTTCCTGGACCAGCGCGACGGCGTGCTCGTGGCCGGCCCGGAGCTGCGCCGCGAGCTGGCGGCCGGCATCCGGCGGCACCGCCCCGAGCTGGTGGTCACCCTGCACGGCGGGGACAGCTGGACGGCGCCCGGCGTCAGCCCGATCGCGTTGAACTCACCCGACCACCGGGCGCTGACCCGGTCGGTGCTCGACGCGGTCGCCGACGCGGCGAACGAGTGGATCTTCCCGGACCTCGCGGAGGAGCGGTGGACCGGCGTGCAGTACGTGGCGGTCCAGCACATGGGCGGCGAGCCCCCGCACGCGATGGACGTCAGCGGGGGAGTGGCGGCCGCGGTCGCCTCGCTCACCGAGCACCGGCGGTACCTCGAGGCGCTGTCGGACGAGCCGGTCGAGGAGCAGGCGCGGCAGCAGATCGACATGGCGACGCTGACCGAGGACGGCGGCCGCCGGGTGGGCTTCACGCTCTACTGGGGATGACCACCCCCTAGACTCGCGGGCACGACGGACGAGTCGGCTGGGCGGTCGCGTCGGCGGGGGAGATCCCGTCGCCGAGGAACGTCCGGGCTCCACAGGGCAGGGTGGTCGTTAACGGCGACCCGGGGTGACCCGCGGGACAGTGCCACAGAAAACAGACCGCCAGCGCGTGCGCTGGTAAGGGTGAAACGGTGGTGTAAGAGACCACCAGCACGCCGGGTGACCGGCGTGGCTCGGTAAACCCCACCCGGAGCTAGGTCAAGAAGGAACGGCGGTCCGCCGCCGTTTCGCGCAGGCGTTCGAGGGCGGCCCGCCCGAGCCTGCGGGTAGACCGCTGGAGCCTGCCGGCAACGGCAGGCCTAGATGGATGACCGCCCATCGGGAGGCCGCAAGGCGCCCGTGGACAGAACCCGGCGTACAGGCCGACTCGTCCGTCGTCCCCCGGGCAGGCTCGCGGCGCGGATGCCGGCCGGTGGTGCGGCGGCACGCTCACCCGATCGGGTCAAACCGGGCGCTGTGCTTTCGGTTCGTGACTCCGCGTGCGTCCGCGCGGAGGGTCCGCAGAAAGGTCGGGAACGATCTCCTGGGGGGCGTCCGGCCTGCATACCGTTCCTCCCGTCCGCCGATCGGCGGGCCCGGATGGCCGCCCGCCGAACCTGCCCACGGCCACCGGAGGCGTCGACACGACGGGCAGGCGCGGGGGACCCACCGTTCGACGGCCCTCCGGGACCTCGGGGTGAAGCCGCGTCCTGCGGCCGGGCAGCTCTCGCCCGAACCCGACAGCTAACTCCGCAGGCGGCGAGAGGCTCACCACGCCATGCGCATCAGCTCCCGCACCACGGGTCGATCCCGCTCCACCCGCAACCGCGCCGTGAGGGCCGTGGCCTACCCGGCCGTCGTCCTCGCGGCGGCCTCGGCCGTCACCCTGGGGGCCATCGGGCCCGCGGCGGCCCACACCGGCGAGCACACCGTTCGCTCCGGTGACACCCTCAGCCGGCTCGCGGCCGACCACGGCACCACGTGGCGCAGCATCCACGAGGCCAACCTCGACACGATCGGCGCCGACCCGAACGTCCTGCGCGTCGGTCAGGTGCTCACCATCGGCGGCGCCGGCGCGGCGGCTCCCGAGCGCGCCAGCCGATCGGACCGGCCCGTCCCGGCTCCGACCTCGGAGGCCTACGCGCAGTGGGACGCGCACGTCCGCCCCGCCGTCCAGGAGGTCGCCGAGCAGTTCGGCGTCTCGACGGTGCTCACCCGCCCCGGCCACAGCCCCACGGCGGGCCGCGCGGCCGACTTCATGGTCTACGCCGACGCGGCCAAGGGCGACGCCGTTGCCCAGTACGCGATCGACAACGCGGGCCGGTTCGGCGTCGACTACGTGATCTGGCAGCAGCGGATCGCCGGTCCGTGGACGGGCTGGACGTGGCAGGCCATGGAGGACCGCGGCTCGGCCACGGCCAACCACATGGACCACCCGCACGTCGCCTTCGCGCCGGCCGGGTGACCGACCACCGAGCCCACCGCTGACGGCGAGCGCCCCCTGCCCGGGTCCGGGCAGGGGGCGCTCAGCCGTCTCCGCGGGGCTGGCCGGCGGTCAGACGGCGACAGCGGTGACGAAGGTGCAGATGCCCTCGCCCGAATCGGCCCGCAGCCGCACCCCGAGCACCCACAGCAGCGCCATCTCGACCCGGTGGACCAGGCGGCGCGGCCCCGCGAACCAGGTGCTGCCCCCGGTCGTCACCCGGATGTCCCCGAACCCCGCCAGCCGGACGTGCTCGGTCAGCATCCAGTCGGGGAGGATCGAGATGTGGCCGGGCTGGTGGTAGTGCCCCGGTCCGAAGATGAACGGCGCCCCCCGCAGGAACATCTTCAGCCGCGAGTGCGGGTGCGTGATGTTCGGCGTGCTCAGCAGCAGCCGGTCGCCGGGCCGGAGCAGCGACCTGATCGAGCGCAGCACCTGCCGGGGGTTCTCCACGTGCTCCAGCGTCTCCACGCACACGACGAGGTCGAAGGGGCCCCGGGTCTCGTCGGTCCACTCCGGGTGGTCCAGGTCGAGCCGGTGGATCCAGTCGTGCGGCGGGTCGAGGTCGGTCGGCACGACGTCGAAGCCGGCGTCCCGCAGCCGGCAGGCCAGCGCGCCGCACCCGGCACCGACCTCGAGGATCCGGCCGCCCTCGGGCAGCACGCGCCGGGCCAGTTCGACGGCGTACTCGTGCACCCCCGGGGCGGCGTGCACCCCGTGCCCCTGGTAGGACCCCGTCGCAGCGGTGCGGGAGGCGGTGTGCTCGTCGACGGTCACCTTCGGCAGTGTGGGCCACCGGCGGCCACTACGCACGGTGGTCGGCCGCGCCCTCGGCAGGCGAGCGGCGGAGCCGGAGGGCGCGCAGCCCGGCCCCCACGGCGAGGGTCACCGCGCCGGCCACCACCGACGGCCACGGCAGGGTGGCCGCCAGCACCAGGCACCCGGCGACCCCGGCTGCCTGGAGCGCCCGGGGCCAGCGCCGGTGCTCGGCCGGCTGGGTGAAGGCCGCGAGGTTGGCGACGACGTAGTACAGCAGCACGCCGAACGACGAGAACCCGATCACCGCGCGCAGGTCGACCGTCAGCACGAGCACGCAGACCACCGCCCCGAGCGCCACCTCCGCCCGGTGCGGCACCCGGTGCCGCGGGTGCACCGCGGCCAGCGGGCGGGGGAGGTCTCCGGTCCGCGCCATCGCCAGGGTCGTCCGGCCCACCCCGGCGACCAGCCCCAGCAGCGCCCCGAGCGCGGCGGCGGCCGCCCCGATCGGGACGACCGGCGAGGCCCAGTCCCAGCTCCCGGCGGCGACGGCGTCGGCGAGCGGGGTCGCCGTGCCGGCGATCCCGGCGGGCCCGAGGACGAACAGCAGCGTGACCGCGACGGAGGCGTAGACGGCGACGGCGATGCCCAGCGCGACGGGGATGGCGCGGGGGATGGTGCGGGCCGGCTCCCGGACCTCCTCGCCCATCGTGGCGATCCGGGCGTAGCCGGCGAAGGCGAAGAAGAGCAGCCCGGCGGACTGCAGGACCCCGTACCAGCCGTACGGTCCGTCGGCCCAGCCGGTGAGCCGGGCCGGGTCCGCGGTGCCGGCGGCCAGCGCGGCGAGGACCGCCACGGCGAGCGCGGCCAGCACGACGGCGACCACGACGCGGGTGAGCCTGGCCGTCCGCGTCACCCCGTGGTAGTTGACCGCCACGAGCGCGACGACGGCGGCGACCGCCACCGGGCGCTCCCAGGGCTGCGGAACGGCGTACGCGGCGAAGGTCAGCGCCATGGCCGCGCAACTGGCGGTCTTGCCCACGACGAACGCCCAGCCGGCGAGGAACCCCCACCACGGCCCCAGCCGCTCCCGGCCGTAGAGGTAGCTGCCGCCGGCCTGCGGGTACTGCGCGGCCAGCTGCGCGGAGGCGGTCGCGTTGCAGTAGGCCACCACCGCCGCCAGGGCCAGGCCGATCAGCAGCCCGGCTCCGGCGGCGCGGGCCGCCGGGGTGAAGGCGGCGAAGATCCCGGCGCCGATCATCGAGCCCAGCCCGATGACGACGGCGTCGGTGGTGCCCAGCCGGCGGGCGAGCCCGGGGCCGGTGCTCACCGGAGCCCGCGATCGCAGCGCACGCCGGCGACCCTAAGGGGTGGGGAGGAGCCCGGAGTGGCGCGGCGGTGCAGGGCGCCGCGCCGGCGCCGTGTCATCGTGGCCGGCATGGGAGCAGTGCGCCGGTGAGCGGTACCGCCGTCGCCCTCGTGGCGGCCATCGCCGGGATCCCGGTCGGCCACCTGGTGAACCGGGCCGCCGGCCGCTTCCCGTGGCCGGCGGAGGTCCGGGTGCGGGACCTGGTCGGCCCCGGACCTGTCGCGGTCCGGCCCCCGGTGCTCGAGCTCGTCGGTGCGGTCCTGTTCGGCCTGGTGGGCCTGCGCTTCGGCGCGGTGGCCGAGCTGCCGGCCTTCCTCTTCCTGGCCGGTGCCGGTCTGCTGCTCGCCCTCGTCGATCTGCAGCACCGGCTGCTGCCCAACCGCGTCGTCGTCCCCTCCGTCGTCGTCGGCGTCGCGCTCCTGGTCATCCCGGCGGCGGTGGAGGGGAACTGGCCCGCGTTGCTGCGCGCGGTCATGGGCTCGGGGGTGCTCTTCGCGGCCTTCCTAGTCCTCGCCTTGATCGCGCCGAGCGGTCTGGGCATGGGCGACGTCAAGCTCGCCGCCTTGCTCGGCCTCTACCTCGGCTGGCTGGGCTGGACCGCGGTCGTGCTCGGGGGAGCCCTGGGGTTCGTGGTGCAGGCCCTGGTCGTGCTGCCCCTGCTGGCCGTGCGACGGATCGGACTGCGCAGCGAGCTGCCGTTCGGCCCGGCGATGCTGGCCGGCGCCGCCCTCATCGTGCTGTGGAGCACAGCCACGGCCTGACGCTCAAGAGGCCGACCGGTCGGGCCGACGTCTTCCGGTGACGGCACCGGTGCGGATCCCGTCGCTCTCCGTGAGCTGAACGGCGGCCGCGCCCCCGATGGGGGGAGGCCTGTCGTCCGATCGGGTGACTGACGCTCAAGCCACCGCCGTGCCGGCCCGATGGGACCCCTGTCGCCACGAAGCCGGGTCATCCGATCCGGACCCGCTGGCCTCGCACCCCAGGGAGTTCCCGTGCTCAACGTCTACGCCGCCATCGCCACCCTGACCTCCTTCGTCGAGGGCCGCCTCAACCGCGACGAGAAGGGCGCCACCGCCGTCGAGTACGGCCTCATGGTCGGCCTGATCGCCGTCGTGATCATCACCGCCGTCATCGCGCTCGGCGGCCGCCTCAACACCCTCTTCACCTCCATCGTCACCGCTCTCGGCGGCACGGTCGCCTGACCGATTGCGGTTCCCTCCCTGCCCTCACGGCGCAGCGGCCGACACCCGGCCGCTGCGCCGTGGGGCAGGAGCCCTAGACCAGGAGAGGCGGTGAGCACGGATGACCCAGCGACTGCGCGACGAACGAGGCGCCTCGGCGGTGGAGTTCGCGTTCATCGTCCCGCTGCTGATCGTGCTCGTCCTCGGCATCGCCGAGTTCGGGCGGGCCTTCCAGGTCCAGGGCACCCTGTCGGCCGCCGCCCGCGAGGGCGCACGCGCCATGGCGCTGCAGAACGACCCGACCCTCGCCCGGGCCGCCGTCCTCGATGCCACCTCAGCCCTCACGCCCGCCATCGCCCCGCACCAGATCGTCGTCACGCCGGTGTCCTGCCCGGCGACCGGCGGCAGCAGCACGAACGTGCGGGTCACGATCACCTACCCGATGCCCTTCCTCACCGGCTTCTTCGGCGCGGGCGTCGACCTCACCGGAACGGGGGTCATGCGGTGCAACGGCTGACCTTCCGCCGCCGGCTCCGGCGCGACGAGCACGGTGCCTCTGCGGTCCTGCTGGCCCTCCTCCTCGTGCCGATGCTCGGCTTCGCCGCGATCGCCGTCGACGTCGGTGCGCTGTACGCCGAGCGCGCCCGGCTCCAGGTGGCAGCGGACGCCGCAGCCCTGGCCGTGGCCCAGGACTGCGCCCGCGGGAACTGCGGCGACATGCTCACGACGGCGCAGAGCCTGGTGGTCGCCAACGCCGGTGAGGCCACGGCGGGCCAGCCGGTGCTCTCCAGCAACCCGACCAGCGTCACCGTCGCGGGCAGCACCCCCAAGGAGCACTGGTTCGCGCCGGTGATCGGCCACGACGCCACCGAGGTGGCGGCGACGGCCACCGTGGCGTGGGGCGCTCCTGACCGCGGGACGGCGGTGCTCCCGCTGACCTTCTCGTGGTGCGAGTTCCTCCAGCAGACCGGCGGGGGAGAACCCTCCAGCGAGATCGAGCACACCATCCACTTCACCAAGAGCTCGAACACCGTGGGCTGCACCGGCCCGTCGAACCTCGTCGTCCCCGGCGGCTTCGCGTACCTCGACACGCCGCCGGCGGAGTGCGAGGCGGCCAGCGCCCGGAACGAGCGGTCGTACTCGTCGACGGGCAACACCCCGCCGTCGACCTGCACGCCGGCCTACCTGAACTCCTGGGTCGGGCACACGGTGCTGCTGCCGCTGTTCGACTCCTCCGGCGACTCCGGCACCAACGCCTGGTACCACGTGTTCGGCTACGCCGCCTTCCACATCACCGGGTTCCACTTCGGCGGCCAGTTCTCCACCGACGCCAAGCCGTGCAAGGGCGACGACCGGTGCGTGAGCGGCTACTTCACCGAGTTCGTCGACCTCGACGACGCCTTCTCGTACAGCCCGGACGCCCCGCAGCTCGGGGCATCGATCCTCCGACTCATCCGATAGGGGCGCTCCCGTGAGACGTCGTCTGATCGCCGCCGTCGCGGCGCTGCTCCTCGCCGGAGCCGGTGCCGTGGTGCTGCTGGCCTACGTGCAGGGCGCCGACGCCCGCGCGCTCGCCGGGACGGAGACCGTCCAGGTCCTCGTCGTCCGGACGCCGGTGCCGATCGGCACCCCGGCCGAGGAGCTCGGGGCGATGGTCGCCACCGAGCTGCTGCCGGCCAAGGCCGTTGCCGACGGAGCGGTCGAGGACCTGGAAGCCCTCGCCGGGCGCGTGACCACCGTCGACCTGCAGCCGGGGGAGCAGCTCCTGGCCGGCCGCTTCGCCGAGCCCGGTGACCTGCGGCTCCCCGGCACCGTCCCCGTCCCGGCCGGCGCCGCCGAGGTCAGCGTGCTGCTGGAGCCGCAGCGGGCGGTGGGTGGCCGGCTGTCCGCCGGGGACACCGTCGGCGTCTTCGTCTCCCTGACCCAGGACGCCGGGGGGGCCACGCACGCCGTCCTGCACCGGGTCCTGGTGACCCAGGTGCAGGGCGCCCCGCCGCCCGCCGACCCGGCCGCCGAAGGGGTGGAGACCGCCTCGGCCGGCAGCGCCGCGCCGACGGGCAGCGTCATGGTCACCCTGGCGCTCCCGGCGGCCGAGGCCGAGGCGGTCGTCTTCGGCGCCGAGCACGGCACCCTCTGGCTCTCCCTGGAACCGGAGGGAACCGACACCTCGGGCACCGAGGTCATCACCGGTACCAACATCTACGGAAAGGCGTTCGCATGAGCCGCGTCGTCCTTGCGGGGGCCGACGAGGCCCTGCAGCAGCGCGTGTCCGCGGCGGTGGACGGCGACGTCTACGTGCTGCCTCCCGGCCGGCTGCCGGCCGACCCGGCCCGGCTGTTCGAGCTCCTCGCCGACGGGGAGCTGCCCGAGGTGCTGCTGCTGGGCCCGCTGGCACCGGCGGAGGAGGTGCTGAACCTCGCCGGCCGGCTGGACGTGCAGTGCCCGGGCATCAGCGTCGTCCTCCTCGCGGACCCGGTCCCGGAGATGTGGCAGGCGGCCATGCGGGCCGGGATCCGTGACCTGGTCCCGCTGGACGCGGAGGCCGCGGAGATCCGGTCGGCGGTCGAGCGGGCCGGTGCCGCGGCCACGGGCCGCCGGCGGGTGCTGCGGCCCCTCGAGGAGACGGCCCGGTACACAGGACGGGTCATCACGATCGCCTCGCCCAAGGGCGGGGTGGGCAAGACGACGGTGGCCACCAACCTCGCCATCGGCCTCACCGCGGCGGCGCCGCAGTCCACGGTGCTGGTCGACCTCGACGTGCAGTTCGGCGACGTCGCCAGCGCGCTGGCGCTGCAGCCGGAGTACACCCTGCCGGACGTCGTCCGGGGCCCGGCCAGCGAGGACACGATGGTGCTGAAGACGTTCCTGACCCAGCACCCGAGCGGGATGTACGCGGTCTGCGGGTCGGAGTCGCCCGCGGCCGGTGACACGGTGACCGGCGAGGACGTCAGCCGGTTGCTGGCCGCGCTGGCCCGGGAGTTCCGGTACGTGGTGGTGGACACCGCACCCGGGCTGTCGGAGCAGACGCTCGCCGCCCTCGACCGGGCCACCGACGTGGTCATGCTCAGCAGCATGGACGTCCCGGGTGTCCGCGGGCTGCGCAAGGAGCTCGACGTGCTCCGCGAGCTCTGTATGATCCCGGCCGGCCGGCACGTGGTCATGAACTTCGCCGACCCCAAGGGCGGCCTGTCGGTCCGGGACGTCGAGACGGCGATCGGCACGGGCATCGACGTGGTCCTGCCCCGATCGGCCGCGGTGCCGGCGTCCACCAACACCGGCGTGCCGATCCTGGAGAGCGGTGGGCGCGACCCGATGGTCAAGGAGCTGCGCCGGCTGGTGTCCCGGTTCTCCGCCACCCCGATCGTGCGGCCGAGCCGCTACCGGGCCAAGCACCGGGCGGCGTCGTGAACCTTCTGAACCGGCTCGAGGCCGCTCGCGGCGGTACATCCCCCGAGGCCTCTTCCCAGGCCGACGAGGTCTCGCCCCTGCTCGCCGCACCGACAGCGCCGGTGCCGGAGCCCCGTCCGGTGAAGGCGGTGCCGCGTCCGGTGGCTCCGGCGTCGGTGGTGGCGCCGGTGGATGCGCTGGGTCGGTTGAAGGACCGGGTGGCGAAGGCGTTGTTCGAGCGGATGGGTGCTCGGATGAGTGATCCGTCGCTGGCCGAGGACCAGTTGCGCGCGTTGGTGCTGCGGGAGCTGGACGAGGTGGTCGAGGCGGAGAAGATTCCGCTGTCTGCCGAGGAGCGATCGCGGCTGACCTCCGAGCTGGCCGATGACGTGCTGGGGTTCGGGCCGTTGCAGCGGTTGCTGGATGACGCCTCGGTCACCGAGATCATGTGCAACGGGCCGGATTCGATCTATGTGGAGCAGTCGGGCCGGCTGGTGCGCACGCCGGCCCGGTTCGCCAACGAGGAGCACCTGCGGCGGGTGATCGACCGGATCGTGTCCCGGGTGGGGCGGCGGATCGACGAATCGTCGCCGCTGGTGGATGCGCGGCTGGCCGACGGTTCCCGGGTGAACGCGATCATCCCGCCGCTGGCGTTCTCCGGGTCGACGTTGACGATCCGCAAGTTCGCCAAGGACCCGTTCAAGGTCGACGACCTGATCGGGTTCGGCACGTTGTCCCCGGAGATGGCCGAGCTGCTGCAGGCGTGCGTGGATGCGCGGCTGAACGTGATCGTCTCCGGTGGTACCGGTACGGGGAAGACGACGCTGCTGAACGTGCTGTCGTCGTTCATCCCCGAGGGGGAGCGGATCGTCACCATCGAGGACGCGGTGGAGCTGCAGCTGCAGCAGGAGCACGTGGTCCGGCTGGAGTCACGGCCGCCCAACATCGAGGGCAAGGGTGCGATCACCATCCGGGACCTGGTGCGCAACAGCCTGCGCATGCGCCCGGATCGGATCGTGGTGGGGGAGTGCCGTGGTGGTGAGTCGCTGGACATGCTGCAGGCGATGAACACCGGGCACGACGGGTCGCTGTCCACGGTGCACGCCAACTCCCCCCGGGATGCGATCGCCCGGCTGGAGACCCTGGTGCTGATGGCCGGCATGGACCTGCCGCTGCGGGCGATCCGGGAGCAGATCGCCTCCGCCGTCGACGTCGTCGTCCAGCTCACCCGGCTGCGCGACGGCACCCGGCGGGTCACCCACGTCACCGAGGTCCAGGGCATGGAGGGCGAGACGGTCACCCTGCAGGACGCCTTCCTGTTCGATTACTCCGCCGGCGTGGACCCCGTCACCGGCCGCTTCCTGGGCGCCCCCGTGCCCACCGGCGTGCGGCCCCGCTTCACCGACCGCTTCACCGACATGGGCATCACCCTCTCCCCGCGAGTCTTCGGAGCCGCGGAGTCCGCTCCCGCGCCTCGACGGAGCTGGGGCTGATGTCGTCGATGCTGCTGCTCGCCGGCCTGGCCGCGGTCGCCGGCGGCGTCTTCCTCGTCGCCGTCGCGGTGCTGCCGGCTGGGCCGCTTCGGGTGCCGCTGACCCGGGTGGACCCGACGGCCGCCCCGACCACGTCGGCGCTGTCCGGGGCAGGCACCGCCGCAGGCGTCGCCCTCGGCCGGGTGCTCGAGCGGCGCGGCTGGGCGGTGTCCGGTGCGGTGGCGCTCGAGCGGGCCGGCGTGACCATGGCGCTGACGGACTTCGTCCTGGCCGTCGGGCTGGTGGCCACGTCCGCCGCGGTGCTGGGAGCGCTGGCCGGCGGGCTGCTGCTCGGGCTGGTGATGCCGCTGGTGATCCTCGTGGGCACGCGGATGCTGCTGCGCGTGCGGGCCGGCCGGCGCCGGGCGGCGTTCGCCGACCAGCTCGACGACTCCCTGCAGCTGATGGCATCCAGCCTGCGGGCCGGGCACAGCATCCTGCGCGCGATGGACTCGGTGGCCACCGAGGCCGCGGCGCCGACGTCGGACGAGTTCGCCCGGATCATCAACGAGACCCGCGTGGGCCGGGACCTCACCGATGCCCTCGACGAGGTCGCCGACCGCATGGGCAGCGAGGACTTCATCTGGGTCGCCCAGGCCATCGCCATCCAGCGCGAGGTCGGCGGCAACCTAGCCGAGGTGCTCGATGCCGTCGGCCACACCATCCGGGAACGCAACGCCATCCGCCGCCAGGTCAAGGCGCTGTCGGCCGAGGGCAAGCTCTCCGCCTACGTCCTCATGGCCCTGCCAATCGGGATCACCGCCTTCCTCTCCCTCACGAACCCGAGCTATCTCTCGGCGTTCACCGAGAGCCTGGCCGGCTACGCGATGCTCGCGGTGGCGGTCGTGATGATGCTGGTCGGGGGGCTGTGGCTCAAGAAGACCGTGGCCATCCGCTTCTGATGACCATCACTGCTCCGCAGGGGAACCGGAACGGGGTCCTCGACGCCACTCCGCAGGGGAACCGGAACACGCTCCTCATCGCCACTCCGCAGGGGGACCCGTGCTGACCTACTCGATGCCCGGACCCGTCCTGGCCGCTGTCGCCGCGGTCGCCCTCGGTGTGCCGATCCTGGGCTGGGCCTGCCTTCCGCGCTCGGGGACGGTGGCGCAGCAGGCGCAGGCCAACCTGTCCCGCGGCCTGGACCTCCCCGGCGGCGCCGGGCCGCGCGGCGGCCGGGTTCGGCCCGGGCCGGCTGCGCGACTGGTCGGCTACCTGACCCCGCGGGGGACGATCGACCGGCTTCACCGGCTGGCCGGCACCGCCGGCCGCCCGGCCGCCTGGCCGGTGGCCAAGCTCGTCGCCGCCAAGCTGGTGCTCGCGATGGTCGCCGCCGCGCTGAGCCTGCTGGTGTTCAGCGCGGGAGCGAGCCTGCTGACCGGCCTGATGGGTGCAACGGTCACTCTGGTCGCCTACTTCGTGCCCGAGCTCCTGCTGTACAGCCGTGGCCAGGAGCGCCAGCAGGCGATCGCCCTCGAGCTCGCCGACACCCTCGACCAGATGACGATCGCGGTCGAGGCCGGCCTCGGCTTCGAGTCGGCCATGGCGCGGGCCGCCAAGAACGGCAAGGGTGCGCTGGCCGAGGAGCTCACCCGCACGCTGCAGGACATCGCCGTCGGCCAGCCGCGCCGCGACGCCTACCTGGCGATGGCCGAGCGCACCGGCGTCACCGACCTGCGCCGGTTCATCCGCGCCGTCGTGCAGGCCGATGCCTACGGCGTCTCGATCGCCGACGTGCTGCGCACCCAGGCGCAGGAGATGCGGCTCAAGCGCCGCCAGCGGGCCGAGGAGAAGGCGATGCAGATCCCGGTCAAGGTGATCTTCCCGCTGATCCTGTGCATCCTGCCGACGCTGTTCATCGTGCTGCTCGGGCCCGCAGTCATGGACATCGTGGCGGCGTTCAGCGGCTGATTCCTTCACGGCCCCGTCGACATCGGCGGTCCCGCACGCTTCACACCGAAGTGCGCGGGGCCGCCGATGTCGTGTGTGGGACGGCTTGGTCGTGAAAACCGGCTGCCGGCGCCCGCAACGGACGTGAGTGAACTGCCGCCGACGGACGATGTACAGCGCGCCTGGGCCTCTTTCTGCGCGCCCCGCCGACCGTCCTGACGGCGCCCGCTGTCACCCACAGTGATTCAC
Organism: Blastococcus sp. SYSU DS0539; assembly: GCF_054050855.1. Classification (NCBI taxonomy): domain Bacteria; kingdom Bacillati; phylum Actinomycetota; class Actinomycetes; order Geodermatophilales; family Geodermatophilaceae; genus Blastococcus; species Blastococcus sp. SYSU DS0539. The sequence goes on from NZ_JBJHAF010000008.1 coordinate 62,102, forward strand.
CTCTGCCCCGGAGGGGGCAGAAAGCTGTCACCCACACGGTGGACCCCCCTGTTGCGACCACTCTGCGTGACCGCAGTCTTGGTCCAGCCGCGACGGCGGGCCACGAGGCCCGACCCGGTTCGGCGACACGGGGGGAGAACCCACCATGCTCAACGTCTACGCCACCATCGCCACCCTGACCTCCTTCCTCGAGGACCGCCTCAACCGCGAGGAGAAGGGCGCCACCGCCGTCGAGTACGGCCTGATGGTGGGCCTCATCGCCGTGGTGATCATCGCGGCCGTCATCGCGCTCGGCGGCCGCCTCAACGCCCTCTTCACCCAGATCGTCACCGCCCTCGGCGGCACCGTCGCCTGACTGGGTCGAACGAACGACAGTCGCGGGCGGCGGCGTGGCGGCCACGAGGTCGCCGCACCGCCGCCCGCGGCACATCGGTCACACGCACACAAACGGGGGGAAGCGATGGGGAAGGTGCAGTCCGAGCGCGGTGCGGCGGCCGTCGAGTTCGCGCTGATCGTGCCGCTGCTGATCGTCCTGGTGCTCGGCATCGTCGAGTTCGGCCGCGCCTTCCAGGTGCAGGCCACGCTCGCCGCCGCCGCCCGGGAGGGCGCCCGCGTCCTGGCTCTCCAGGGCGACGAGGCAGCCGTCGAGGCCGCGGTCCAGTCCGCCAGCACCTCGCTGAACCCCGGCGTCACCTCCGATGGCATCACCGTCTCGCCGGTCTCGTGTGACGGGGCACCTGCCGGCACCAACGCCACCGTCACCGTCACCTACCCCATGCCCTTCCTCACCGGGTTCTTCGGTGACGCCATCACCTTGGACGCGGACGGAGTCATGCGATGCAACGGCTGAACCTCCGCCGCCGGCTGGAGGGGGAGCGCGGCGCCTCCGCCGTCCTGGTCGCCCTGCTCATGGTCCCGCTCCTCGGCTTCGGCGCGCTCGCCGTCGACATCGCGGCCGTCTACTCCGAGCGGCAGCAACTGCAGAACGGCGCCGACGCCGCCGCCCTGGCCATCGGTCACGACTGCGCGGCCGCCTTGCCGGCCTGCGCCGACCGCCAGACCACCGCGGACTCCCTGACCAGCGCCAACTACGACGAGGCCGGCTCCGTCCACGGGACCCCCACGGTGACCCTCGGGTCCGACGAGGTCACGGTGGTCAACCCCGGAACCCAGGGCCACTGGCTGGCCCCGGTGCTCGGGTTCGAGTCGAGCGAGGTGTCGGCCAGCGCCACCGTCCGATGGGACGCCCCGGGCGGCGGAACGGCCGTCCTGCCGCTGGCCTTCTCGTGGTGCGCCTTCGACGCCCAGACCGGCGGCGGCACGCCCACCGGCAGCGATCCCATCGTCATCGACTGGACCAAGACGGATGACACCGGCTGCACCGGGCCGTCCGGTCTGGAGGTCCCCGGGGGGTTCGGCTGGCTGGAGACCGACCCGGACGTGTGCGGGGCAACCTCCACGGTCGACGGGATCGTGGACTCCTCGCCGGGCGCGAGCGTCCCTGAGGAATGCGAACCGGACTACTTCGCGAGCCTCGTCGGGACGACCGTGCTGCTGCCGATCTTCGACGAGTCGGGCGACACCGGCTCCAACGCCTGGTACCGGATCTACGGCTACGCCGCCTTCACGATCACCGGCTACAACTTCGCCGGCCAGTACTACAGCACCCCGAAGCCCTGCAAGGGCGAGGAGCGGTGCATCGCGGGCTACTTCACCGAATTCGTCGATTCGACCGACGCCTTCACGCCCGATCCGACCGCGCCGGATCTCGGCGCCGTGGCTGTCCAGCTCGTCGCCTGATCTTTCGAACACATCCACTGGGGGAACAGTGAACCGCCGAATCCTTGCCGCCGTGCTCGCGCTCGGCCTCGCGATCGTGGGCACCGTCGTGCTGGTGTCCTACGTCCGCGGGGCCGACGCGCGGGCCCTCAAAGGCGTCCAGACCACACCGGTCCTCGTCGTCACCGCGCCCGTTCCCGAAGGAACGCCGGCCGGCGACCTCGCCCGGTCGGTCCGGCTGGAGCAGATCCCCGCCAAGGTGGCGGCCACCGGCAGCGTGAGCGATCTGGCCGACCTCGGTGACCGGGTGAGCACCGTGGCTCTGCAGCCGGGCGAGCAGGTGCTCGCCAGCCGGTTCGCCGACGAGTCGAGCCTGCAGCCGCCGGGCATCGTCGAGGTGCCGCCGGGGTTCTCCGAGGTCAGCGTGCTGCTCGAGCCGCAGCGCGTGGTCGGTGGCCGGCTGACCGCCGGTGACCAGATCGGCGTCTACATCTCCATGGAGCTGGAGGACGCGAACGACAAGAAGACCGGCACGACGCACTCCGTCCTGCACGGCGTCCTGGTCACCCAGGTGCAGGGCGCGCCGGCGCCGGCGCCCGCGGCCGAGGGGTCGACCGAGACGGTGGCCGCCGGTGCTGCCGCCCCGTCGAACAGCCTGATGGTGACCGTCGCGCTGCCCGCCCGGGACGCCGAGAAGGTGGTCTTCGGCATGGAGCACGGCACCGTCTGGCTGGCGCTCGAGCCCGAGGGCGCGGACAACTCCGGCACCGGGATCGTCACGCAGAACAACATCTACGGTGACGCGCTCGCCGGCCTCACCGCCGCCGACGGGGGGTCGGGAGAATGAGCCGCGTCGTCCTCGCCGGAGGAACTCCGGACCTGACCGAGCGGCTGCACGCCGCCCAGCCCGACCTCGTGGTGCTGCCTCCGGGACGGGTGCCCACCGAGCCGATCCGCCTGATCGAGCAACTGCCGGCCGGCGACCTGCCCCAGGTCGTCGTCCTCGGCCCCGCGGCGCCGGTGGAGGACGTCCTCGCGCTGGCTAGTGCGCTCGACGCAGCCTGGCCCGGCATCAGCGTCGTGCTCGTCGCGGCGCCGACCCCGGAGCTGTGGCCGGCCGTCATGCGCGCCGGGATCCGGGACGTCGTCGCACCGGACGCCGACGTCGCGGCGCTCCGCGAGGTGACCGAGCGGGCGGCCCAGGCCGCGGTGGGGCGTCGGCAGGTGCTCCGGCCGGTCGCCGGCGAGCCGTCGGCCCCCGGACGGGTCATCTCCGTCCTGTCCCCGAAGGGCGGGGTGGGCAAGACCACCGTGTCCACGAACCTGGCGGTGGGGCTGGCCGCGGTGGCGCCGCAGTCGACCGTCGTGGTGGACCTGGACGTGCAGTTCGGCGACGTCGCCACGGCCCTCGGGCTGCAGCCGGAGTACACGCTGCCCGATGCCGTGCACGGCCGGGCCAGCGAGGACACGATGGTGCTGAAGACGTTCCTGACCCAGCACCCGAGCGGGCTCTACGCGGTCTGCGGGTCGGACTCCCCGGCGGCCGGTGACACGGTGACCGGCGAGGACGTCAGCCGGTTGCTGGCCGCCCTGGCCCGCCAGTTCCGGTACGTGGTGGTGGACACCGCGCCCGGGTTGTCGGAGCAGACGCTCGCCGCTCTGGACAAGTCGTCGGACGCCGTCCTGCTCAGCAGCATGGACGTTCCAGGTGTCCGCGGGCTCCGCAAGGAGATCGACGTCCTCGGTGAGCTGGACCTGCTGCCCGCCGGCCGGCACGTGGTCATGAACTTCGCCGATCCCAAGCACGGCCTGGCCCTGTCCGACGTCGAACTCGCCCTCGGCACGGGCGTCGATGTGGTGCTGCCGCGGTCGGCGTCGGTGCCGGCGTCCACGAACCAGGGTGTTCCGCTGCTGTCGCGCGACCTCAAGCGCGACCCGGCCACCAAGGAGCTGCGCCGGCTGCTCGAGCGGTTCGGGGTGGCGCCCGCCGCCAAGCCCGGCGGCTTCTGGACCCGTTCGAAGGTGGCCTCCTGATGCGCCTGGGCGAGCGGCTGGACGCCACCCGCGGACGGGTGACCGCCCAGGCGCAGCAGACCGCACCCGCCGGCCCGGGGACCGAGCCGAGCCAGGCATTCACGCCCTTCCCGGAGCCTCGTACGCGAGTGGCGGGTGCCCCGCCGGTGAAGCCGGTGCCGCGGCCGGCTGTGCCGGTGGCTGTGGTGGCGCCGGTGGATGCCCTGGGTCGGTTGAAGGACCGGGTGGCGAAGGCGTTGTTCGAGCGGATGGGTGCTCGGATGAGTGATCCGTCGCTGGCCGAGGACCAGTTGCGCGCGTTGGTGCTGCGGGAGCTGGACGAGGTGGTGGAGGCGGAGAAGATCCCGCTGTCTGCCGAGGAGCGGGGCCGGCTGACCGCGGAGCTGGCCGATGACGTGCTGGGGTTCGGGCCGTTGCAGCGGCTGCTGGACGACGACTCGGTCACCGAGATCATGTGCAACGGGCCGGATTCGATCTACGTGGAGCAGTCGGGGCGGTTGGTGCGCACGCCGTCGCGGTTCGCCAACGAGGAGCACCTGCGGCGGGTGATCGACCGGATCGTGTCGCGGGTGGGGCGGCGGATCGATGAGTCGTCGCCGCTGGTGGATGCGCGGCTGGCCGACGGGTCGCGGGTGAACGCGATCATCCCGCCGCTGGCGTTCTCCGGGTCGACGTTGACGATCCGCAAGTTCGCCAAGGACCCGTTCAAGGTCGATGACCTGATCGGTTTCGGCACCTTGTCCCCGGAGATGGCCGAGCTGCTGCAGGCGTGCGTGGATGCGCGGCTGAACGTGATCGTCTCCGGCGGTACCGGTACGGGTAAGACGACGCTGCTCAACGTGCTGTCCTCCTTCATCCCCGAGGGGGAGCGGATCGTCACCATCGAGGACGCCGTCGAGTTGCAGCTGCAGCAGGAGCACGTGGTCCGGTTGGAGTCCCGCCCGCCCAACATCGAGGGCAAGGGTGCGATCACCATCCGCGACCTCGTCCGCAACTCGCTCCGTATGCGCCCGGATCGGATCGTGGTGGGGGAGTGCCGCGGTGGTGAGTCGCTGGACATGCTGCAGGCGATGAACACCGGGCACGACGGGTCGCTGTCCACGGTGCACGCCAACTCCCCCCGCGATGCGATCGCCCGGCTGGAGACCCTGGTGCTGATGGCGGGGATGGATCTGCCGCTGCGGGCGATCCGGGAGCAGATCGCCTCCGCCGTCGACGTCGTGGTCCAGTTGACTCGGCTGCGGGATGGCACCCGGCGGGTCACCCACGTCACCGAGGTGCAGGGCATGGAGGGCGAGACGGTCACCCTGCAGGACGCCTTCCTGTTCGACTACTCCGCTGGGGTCGACCCGGTCACCGGCCGCTTCCTGGGCGCCCCGGTGCCCACCGGGGTGCGGCCCCGGTTCACCGACCGCTTCACCGACATGGGCATCACCCTCTCCCCCCGCGTCTTCGGGGTTCCGGCTCCTGTCCCGGGCGGCTGGCGATGAGCGGGACCGCCGCGCTCGCGCTCGGCGTCCTCGCCGCCACGGCTGCGCTCGTCCTGGGCGTCCTGGCCGTCGTCCCGCCGCGGGAGCGCGTGTCCCTGAGCCGGCTCGACCCGACGATCGGGCCACGGCCGAGCGCCCTGACCGGCCTCACCGAGCGGGCGCAGGGCGGGATCGAGACGGTGCTCGCCCAGCGCGACGGTGGTTCGGGGCTGGCCCGGGACCTGCAGGCCGCCGGGCTGCGGCTGCGCCCGGCGGACTTCGTGCTGCTGACCTGCTCCGGCCTGGTCGTCGCGGGGGCGCTCGGTCTGCTGCTCGGTGGGCTGCTGCTCGGCGTCGTCCTGGCCGCGCTCGCACCCCTGGTGGCGAAGGTCCTGCTGAGCGTGCTCGCCGGCCGGCGCCGGGCGGCGTTCGCCGACCAGCTCGACGACTCGCTGCAACTGATGGCATCCAGCCTGCGGGCCGGGCACAGCATCCTGCGGGCCGTCGACTCCGTCGCGCAGGAGGGCGCCGCTCCCACGTCGGAGGAGTTCGCCCGGATCATCAACGAGACCCGGGTCGGCCGTGACCTCGGTGCCGCGATCGACGAGGTCGCCGACCGGATGCGCAGCGAGGATTTCACCTGGGTCGCCCAGGCCATCGCCATCCAGCGCGAGGTCGGCGGCAACCTCGCCGAGGTCCTCGACCGGGTCGGCCACACCATCCGCGAACGCAACGCCATCCGCCGCCAGGTCAAGGCCCTCGCCGCCGAGGGCAAGCTCTCCGCCTACGTCCTCATGGCCCTCCCGATCGGGGTGGGGCTCTTCCTGTTCCTGATCCGGCCCGAGTACATGAGCGTCTTCACCGAGAGCCTGATCGGCTACGCCATGCTCGCCGCCGTCGCCGTGCTGCTGACGGCGGGCGGGCTGTGGTTGCGCAAGACCGTCCGCATCACCTTCTGAGGGGGCACGACATGATCCTCGTCTCCGGTGCCGCCTTCGTGGTGGTGTCTGCATTCCTGCTGCTGGGGTGGGCGCTGGTCGCCCGGCCCGACGCCGCGGCGGCGACCACCCGCGCGAACCTGGTCCGGGGCCTGGACCTGACGACCGGCACGCCGGTCGGGGCAGGTACCCGCCCTGGCTCGTCCCTGGTCGCTGCGCTCACCCCGCGCGGTACGGCCGCGCGGTTGCAGCGGCTGGTGGCCGGTGCCGGGTACCCGAAGGAGTGGCCGCTGCCCCGGCTCGTGGCGGCCAAGCTGGTGCTGGCCGCCGTGGCCGGTGCTCTCGGCTTCCTGTTCCTGGCCGACGGGCTCAGCTTCTTCCGCGTCCTGCTGCTCGTCGCCATGGTCGGGATCTCCTACTTCGTCCCCGAGCTGCTGCTCTACAGCCGGGGCCAGGAGCGCCAGCAGGAGATCCAGCTCCAGCTCGCCGACACCCTCGACCAGATGACCATCGCGGTCGAGGCCGGTCTCGGCTTCGAGTCGGCCATGGACCGGGCCGGCAAGAACGGCAAGGGCGCGCTCGCCGAGGAGCTCACCCGCACCCTGCAGGACATCGCCGTCGGCCAGCCGCGCCGCGACGCCTACGTCGCGCTGGCCGAGCGGACCAACGTCCAGGACCTGCGCCGGTTCGTCTCCGCCATCGTCCAGGCCGACCAGTACGGCGTCTCCATCGCCGACGTGCTACGCACCCAGGCCGGGGAGATGCGGCTCAAGCGCCGGCAGCGGGCCGAGGAGAAGGCCATGCAGATCCCGGTCAAGGTCATCTTCCCGCTGATCCTGTTCATCCTGCCGACGCTCTTCATCATCGTGCTGGGCCCGGCCGTCATCGACATCATCGGCGCGTTCAGCGACTGAGCCGTCGACGACTCCGTCGTCGCGTGTCCGCATCCCGAGGAGAACCATGACCAAGCAGACCGTCCGCCGGCGCCTGCTGGCCGTCGCCGGCACGCTCGCCGTGGCCTCGACCCTTCTCGGGTGCACGGCCACCCCGCCGGCCGACCCCAGCGGTGGGCTCGCCGTCGTGGTCGGTGCCCACAGCAACATGCCCGCAGCCACCGTGGGGGGCGTCGCCGCGCAGGTGCTCACCAACGCCGTCGCCACCCGGGCCGCCGTCTCCTACGTGGTGGCGGACGGCGCGCCGTTCGTCGTGGGCGACGCCCGGCCGGCGGACGCCGGTCGCGAGTCGCTCGACGAGCAGCTGACCTCGGCGGCGGCGAAGACGCCCGAGACCGACCTGCTGACGGCGCTCGGCCTCGCCGTCGGGGAGATCGCCGCGGCGGACGGGCGACGCACGATCCTCGTCGTCGACTCGGGCCTGTCCACCATCGGCGCGCTGGACTTCCGGCAGCGCGGCCTGCTCGACGCCGATCCGGCCGACGTGGTGGCGAGCCTGCAGGCGGCCGGTGCCCTGCCGGACCTCGGCGGCGTCCACGTCGTCTTCCAGGGCCTCGGCGACACCGCCGCCCCGCAGCCCTCGCTGGGGGAGCCGGTGCGCCGCCAGCTGGCCGACCTCTGGACCGCCGTGGCGCTGGCATCCGGCGCCCTGGACGTCAGCGTCGAACGCACCCCGCTGGAGGGCGAACCCGTCCCCGGCCTGCCCCCGGTGAGCCCCGTCGGCCCGGGCGGGGGAATGACCTGCACGCAGAACACCGTGGTCCTCGACGGCGGTGCGGTCGCCTTCCAGGCCGACACCGCAGCGTTCCAGGACGCCGCCGCCGCGGCGGCGAAGCTCCAGCCGATCGCCGACCGGATGCGGGCCGCCGGCGTCACCGCGACGCTGACCGGGACGACCGCCGACGTCGGCGATGCGGAAGGTCAGCAGCGGCTCAGCCGGCAGCGCGCGCAGGCGGTCGCCGATCTGCTCGGGAGCCTCGGTGTACCCGCGGACCGGATGACCGTCGTCGGTCTGGGCAGCGATTTTCCCGGCTACGTCCAGGACCGGGACGGGAACGGCACGCTGTCGCCGGCGGCGGCCGCGCAGAACCGGAAGGTGACCATCGAGCTCGTCGGAGCCGGCCCGGCCGTCTGCACGTAGCGCGCCCCCGCCCCAGGCGCAGAAGGCTCTGCCTACGGAACGAGCTGCTGATCCGTAGGCAGAGCCTCCTGGGCCTCGGGGGCCGGGGTGTCAGCCGGTGGAGCGGGGCTGGGCGGGGTTGGTCGGGTCGCCCTGCGAGGGCGGGTTCATCTTCGGGCCGGTCGTGGCCTCCGACACCTTGGAGCCGGTGGAGGCGTGCACGGGGTCGTCCGCCGCGGCCGCGGCCGGGTCCCCGCCGGAGGGCTGGGCGCCCTCGCGCAGCGACGTGAGCCGGTTCTCCATGATCGTCACCACCTGCGCCCGGTTGGCGTGCGACCGCTCGTACTCCAGGACCGTCTCCAGTCCCTGGGCGTCCAGCGTCCGGATCCGCGAGGTCAGTCCCTCCACCGGCAGGTGGTCGTAGTCGGGCAACGGCAGTTGGTCGTGCTCTGTCATCCCTCGTCCTCTCGGCGGTTCCTTGACGCAGGACCGCCTACCCCCGGCTCCCGGAAACGACACCGGGTGTGACGGCGCGACCGGTGGGTAGGCGGCGACGACGGGCATCGCGAGGGTTCGTGATGCCCGTGACCGAGCAGTACCCCCCGATCGACCGAGGAGTTGTCCCGCCGACATGGACGTGTCCTTCCTGGAGCCGGTGTTCGCCGCCGCAGGGCCCTACGCCACCGTGTGCGCCGACGTCACGCACACCACCGAGAACGCCGACACGGAGCTGGACCTGCGGGTACGCGCGCTGACCGAGCGGCTGGCCGAGCAGGGCGCCCCCGAGGTGGTGGTCGAGGCCGTGCGCGCCCGGTTGCTGGAGGGGAACGAGGGCGGGGAGGCCGGCACGCTCAAGGGCCGCGCCGTCGTCGTCGCCGCCGACGGTTCTGTCGTGCTGGACGAGGTGCTGGCCGACAGCCCGGCCCGCGAGACCGCCGAGTGGTCGCCGCACCCGGACCTCGCGCCGGTGCTCCAGCAGCTGGCCGGCCGGGTGCCGCACGTCGTCGTCGTCGCCGACCGCGTGGGCGCGGACATCACCACGGCGGGCCTCGCCGGCCGGCCCGACCAGGAGCAGCAGGTGGAGGGCGACACCTTCCACATGCAGAAGGTCAAGGTCGGCGGCTGGGCGCACAACACCTACATGCACACCGCCGAGAACCAGTGGGAGGAGAACCTCGGCCGGGTCGCCGACGAGGTGGACTCCCTGGCCCGCCGGCTGCCGATCCGGTTCGTCCTGGTCGCCGGGGACGTGCGGGCCCGCCAGATCTTCAGCGACAAGGCGGCCGCCGCGTGGTCGGACCTCGTCGTGTCCATGGAGGAGGGTGGCCGGGCCGCCGGCGCCGACCGCGAGCCGGTGCAGCGGCGCACCGCCGAGCTGATCGCCGAGCACGAGGCGCGCGACATCGCCGATGCCGCCGAGAAGGTCCAGAGCGCCGGTGCCCACGGGCTGGCCGTCACCGGGACCGCCGCGGTGGTCGACGCGCTGCGCAAGGGCCAGGTGGAGACGCTCGTGGTCACCGATGCCCTGGAGGACGACGCCACCCTCCTGGTGGGCGGCAGCCCGCTGGAGCTCGGGGTGAAGCAGCAGGACATGGACGCCCTGGGCACCCACGGCGAGGTCGTCCCCGCCGGGTCCGCGCTGCTGGCCGCCGCGGTCGCCAGCGCCGCCGGCGTGCTCGTCGTCCCGGCCGCCGCGCTGCCCGGCGGCGAGCCGGTGGCCGCGATCCTCCGCTACACCGACGCCTCCACGCCGTCGGCCTGACCTCCCGCACCGAGAACCCGAAGGAGAACCACCCCGTGACCGACCCGCACCAGCCCGCCACCAGCCCCGGCACCGACCAGGGCGACATCGAGCGCCGCGCCGCGCTCGCCGAGTCCCTCGGCAAGGAGGTCTGGCCGGCCGACCGGGACGCGCTGATCGCCAAGGCCCAGGAGGGCACTCCCCCCGACCGGGTGCTCTCGGACCTGCGGCGGCTGCCGGCCGGCCAGCAGTTCGAGAATGTCCAGGAGGTCGCCGAGGCCCTCGGCCTGGGCACCGAGCAGCAGCGGTTCTGAGGTGACCACGCAGAAGAAGCCCAGCGCCGAGGCGCTGGACAACGTCACCGAGGACAACATCGAGAAGCGGTCCCACCTGCTCCCGGAGGAAGCCGGGCTGCAGGGCAGCGGCATGGAGGAGGTCGCCGCCGAGGTGATCCTGGCCGAGTCGGAGGAGCGGACGGTCCACCCCGACCCCGACGACGCCCAGGGTGCGCACCGGCAGTCCGCCGAGACCGCGGACCAGCCCTGACGTGCGGCACGAGCATCCGGTCCGGCTGCGCTGGTCGGACCCCGACATGCTGGGCCACGTCAACCACGCGCGGGCGCTGAGTCTTCTCGAGGACGCCCGGCTGGCGCTCGGTGACGACCACGCCGGCGGCGGGCTGATCCTCGCCCGTCTCGAGGTCGACTACCTGCGCCAGCTCTACTACCGGGTCGGCGAGGAGCTCTGCGTGCACAGCTGGGTGACCCGGCTGGGCACGAAGTCCTTCACGATGCGGCAGGAGCTGGCGCAGGACGGCGAGGTGGCGATCCGCGCCGACGTCGTCCTGGTGGTGTTCGACTTCGCCGCGAACGCCAGCCGGCCGTTGACCGAGGCCGAGCGCACGCACTGGTCCCGGTACCTGGAGAGCTGAGGGTGCCGTCTTCGACGGCTGCGCCGAACGAGGCGTGGCCGTCGGAGACGGTGTCGAGCTCCGGGTGCCCACCTCCGGGACAGCACCGGACGAGCTGGTCGAGGCGCTGGTCCCCTTCCTCGCGATGTGATCATCTCCGCCGATCCGGGTAGGGCTGCCCGAGTCGACGAGAGGAGCGGTCATGCCGAAGACGGCGAAGAACGGCTCGGCCAAGCAGTCGGAGCTGCCGAGCACGCTGCGGCGATCGGCGAAGAAGGCGCAGCGCACCTTCACCAAGGCCCACGACTCCGCGGTGGAGGAGTACGACGACGAGGAGCGTGCCAACCGGACGGCGTGGGCGGCGGTCAAGCACAGCTTCGAGAAGGTCGGCGACCACTGGGAGAAGAAGCCCGGCGGCAAGAAGGGACCCTCCGACGCCCAGGCCGCCGGTGGTCGCGGCACCGGTAAGGAGACCAAGGGCGGGGTGAACGCCAACGCCTCGAAGTCCCACCTCTACGACCTGGCCAAGAAGCTGGACATCTCCGGCCGGTCGAAGATGAAGAAGAAGGACCTGGTCGACGCCATCCAGAAGGCGAGCGACAAGAAGACCGCCGCCGCGCGCAAGAAGTAGCGCGCGCGGCCGGGCCGGGCAGCTCCAGCCGGGGAGGTCCGGCCCGGGACGTCGTCCCGGTGTCAGCCGGGCGGTACGAGGAGGAACTCGGTCTGCCGGCCGTCGAGGTACTCGACGCCGTCCACGGTCAGCGCGACGCCCTCCTCGAGCCCGAGCCGCACGCACTGGCCGTCCCACTCGGGCACCGGCCGGCGGACGGCGAGCTCCAGCGCGTAGGCCGTGTCGGGGTGCACCGGGTGGTCCCCGGCACCGGGCACGCCGTGCTGCTGGTCCCACTGGCCGATCGCGGGGCCCGCGCCGTGCCCGTGGTAGCCGATCGGGTGCGAGTACACGTCGCCGTCGATGCCCTCGGCGGCCGCGGAGGCGCGGGCGGCGGCCAGGACCTCGTTGCCCGTCCGGCCGGGGACCAGCGCCGCGGTGGTCAGCTCCTGCATCCGGTTGGCCGCGCCCAGCGCGGCCCGCAGCCCGGCCGGGGCGGCCGTCTCGCCGGGGCGCAGCACGTAGGCGTTGCGCTGGGTGTCGGTCCGCAGGCCCAGGCTGCTCAGGCCCACGTCGCAGTGCAGCAGGTCGCCGCTGCGGACCACGGCGTCGTACGGGACGGCGGGCAGCAGCGTGCCCTGGTCCTCGACCAGCGGGACCCCGGCCCGCTGCAGGAGCACCGAGGGCTGGAACCACGGCTCCACCCCGAGGTCGTGGAAGCGCTGCCGGATCCACCACGCCACGTCCAGCCCTGTCGTCGTCCCGACCGTGACGACGGCGGGGGAGAACGCCTCGGCGATGACCTGGTGCGCCAGCCGGTTCATCGCGTGCAGCGCCGCGATCTCCTCGGGCAGCCGCGTCTCGAGCCAGCCGACCGCCAGCTGCTCGGCCGACACCAGCCGGTCGGCGTAGGGCCCGAGCGCCTCGGTCAGCAGCCGGTGCTCGGTGTGCGACAGCCCGTCGGCCAGCGCGAAGTGTTCGGAGACGTCGATGCCGATGCGCCGGGGGCAGGCCTGCTCCACGAACCGGCGGACCTCGGCCCACTGGGCGCGCCCGCCGTCGTCCCCGGCGTCGCCGCTCCAGGCCGGCAGGAACTGGCCGACCGGGTAGCGGGAGACGGCCGCGGGGGTGACGCCGTCGTCGCTGCGGTGCAGCAGCAGGATGGTGCGGCGCCGGGCGGACAGCCAGGTGGCGGGCAGCAGCGTGGCGAGGACCGGGTCCTCGTTGTACTCGCGCCCGACGACGATCCACAGGTCGATGCCGGCCCGGTCCATCAGGCCGGGCAGCACGTCGAGCAGCCGCTGGGTGAGCCATCGATCGCGCACGTCGGCCTGCTCCCGCAGCGGCAGGGGCACCGTCCGCGTCGGATCAGGCGCGACGAGCGACATGGTCCTAGGGAAACAGAGAACCGCCGAAGCCACCGGTCGAGAGCACCGGAGCGGGCGGGAGGTCCCCCGGCCGTGCGACGGCGCCCTGGCTCGCCGTCAGGCGACCGGCCGGCACCGGGGCGGAGGTGTGCCCGTGGCCGACCCGGCTGGCCGTACCGCTCGATCTCCCGGCACCGGCTCGTGCGCGATCACCACGTGGGATCCCCCGCCGGGGTGCGGGCGGTGCCAGGGTGGGGCACATGTCGCACCCCGATCCGGCGCTCGTCGACGTCCGCCTGCTCGCCGACCACCCCCTGGCCGACGCGGGGGACGGCCGCTCCCTCCGCATGGTCGCCCCCGGGGCGGTGACCGCCGGCCGGTTCGGCCTGGTCGAGTACCGGCTCGGCCCGCACACGCCCGGCGCGGCGCCGCACTACCACCGCACCTTCGCCGAGTCCTTCTACGTGCTCTCGGGCCGGCTGACCCTCTACGTCGACGGCGCGTGGCAGACCTACCGGCCGGGCGACTTCGCGATCGCCCACGAGCAGGGCGTGCACGGCTTCCGGAACGACGGGGACGAGCCGGCCGCGGTGCTCATCCTCTTCACCCCCGGGGTGGCCCGGGAGGCGTTCTTCGCCGAGATGGCCGAGATCGCACGCCGTGAGCAGCCGCCGACGACGGAGGAGATGGCGGCGCTCTACGCGCGGCACGACCAGGTGATGGTCGACGTCTGAGCGGACCGCGGCCGGGGATGGAAGGCTGGGCGCGGACGACGAGCGAAGGAGGCTGCGCATGCCCGAGGGGCCCTGGTTCTTCTGCATCAAGCACCACCGGGTCGAGGACCGCGACGGGTGCGCCGAGCGGCACCGGCTCGGCCCGTACGAGACGCGGCAGGAAGCCGAGAACGCACTGGCGGCCGTCGCCGAGCGGAACGAGAAGCTCGACGCGGAGGACCGCCGGTGGGAGGGCGACTGATCCCCGTCTCCGCGGCGAGGCATGATCGGTCGCAGCAGCCGGGCTGTCCGGCGCCGCGGAAGGGGTGGACGTGACGGACGGTCGCGCGGTCGAGGAACTGGTCGTCGGGGTGCTGGGCGGCACCGGTCCCCAGGGGCGCGGGCTCGCCGTCCGGCTGGCCGCCGCGGGTCAGCGGGTCCTGCTCGGCGGCCGCGATGCGGAGAAGGCCGAGGGGGTCGCCGCCGAGGTCGCCGGGCGCGCGGCGTCGGTCGCCGCCCCCGGGGTCGAGGTGTCGGTCACCGGCGGCTCGAACGTCGACGTCGCCGGCGCGGCGGACCTGGTCATCGTGGCGGTGCCGTTCGCCGGGCACGCCGACACGCTCCGGGAGCTCGCCACGCCGCTGGCCGGGAAGGTCGTCGTCGACTGCGTCGTGCCGATGGCCTTCGACGAGCTCGGCGCCTACGTGCTCGACGTCGAGGAGGGCAGCGCCGCCCAGCAGGCCGCGGCGCTGCTGCCCGACTCGCACGTCGTCGGCGCCTTCCACCACCTCTCGGCCAAGCTGCTCGAGGACCTCTCCCACCCGACGATCGACGGCGACGTCATGGTGGTCGGCGACGACCGCGCGTCCATGGACACCGTCCAGGCGCTGGCCGGCCGGCTGCCGGGCATGCGCGGCATCTACGCCGGCCGGCTGCGCAACGCCCGCCAGGTCGAGGCGCTCACCATCAACCTGGTGTCGGTCAACCGCCGCTACAAGGTGCACGCCGGCATCCGGATCACCGACGTCTGAGGTCCGCGACGACCGGGGCGGGTCGTACGACGGTCCGCCGCCGCGGCGGGTCGTGTCGCTGGTGCCGTCGCTGACCGAGGCGATCGCGGTCACCGACGCGGGCCTGCTCGCCGGCGCCACCGACTGGTGCACCCACCCGGCCGGGCTGGACGTGCCGCGGGTCGGCGGCACCAAGTGGCCCGACGTCGCGCGGGTCGTCGGCCTGGCGCCGGACCTGGTGATCGCCAACGCGGAGGAGAACCGGGACGAGGACGTCGCCGCGCTGCGCGCCGCCGGCATCCCGGTGTGGGTGACCGCGCCGGCCACCGTCGACCAGGCGCTGGACACCCTCGGCCGGATGCTCGCAGTGCTCGACCGGCCCGACCCCGACTGGCTGGTGCGGGCCCGCGAGGTCTGGGCCGACCCGCCCCGGCTGCCCGGCGTTGCCGCCGTCGTCCCGATCTGGCGCCGTCCCTGGATGGTGCTGGGCCGGGACACCTTCGCCGGGGACGTGCTGGCCCGGCTCGGCGTCCGCAACCTCTTCGCCGGCTCCGCCGACCGGTACCCAAGGCTCGCCCGTGACGAGCCGGCCACGGTGCCGGCCGAGCTCGTGGTGTTCCCCGACGAGCCCTACGCGTTCACCCCGGACGACGGCCCCGAGGCCTGGCCGCAGGCCCGGCCGGCGTTCGTCAGCGGCCGGCACCTCACCTGGTACGGCCCGTCCCTGGTCGAGGCGCCGGCGGTGCTGCTCGCGCAGCTCGGGGCGGAGGCGCCGGGCGGCGAGTGAGCAGTCGAGGTCGTCCGCGCCGGCGCGTGCGCGCGTGTCGTCGACCGCAACTGCCCACTCGGGCGCTCAGGTCCCGGGAGCCGGCCGGGAGGGCGGTCAGTCGAAGGAGTGCTCGGGGCCCGGGAAGACGCCGCCGCGGACGTCGTCGGCGTACTCCTTCGCCGCGCGCAGCAGCTCGCCGCGCAGGTCGGCGTACTTCTTCACGAACTTCGGCACCCGACCGCCGTTGAGCCCGGCCATGTCCGGCCACACCAGCACCTGGGCGTCGCAGTCGACGCCCGCGCCGATGCCGATGGTGGGGATGGCCAGCTCCTTGGTCACCTGCCCGGCGATCGCGGCCGGGACCATCTCCATGACGACGGCGAAGGCGCCCGCCTCCTGCACCGCGTGCGCGTCGGCCAGCAGCTGGTCGGCGCCGGCGCCCCGGCCCTGGACCCGGAAGCCCCCGAGGGCGTGCTCGCTCTGCGGGGTGAAGCCGATGTGCGCCATCACCGGGATGCCGGCGTCGGTGAGCTGCTTGATCTGCGGGGCGACCCGCACCCCGCCCTCGAGCTTCACCGCCTGCGCGCCGCCCTCCTTCATCATCCGGACGGCGGTGTCGAAGGCCTGCTGCGGGCCGGACTCGTAGCTGCCGAACGGCAGGTCGGCCACGATCAGCGCCCGCGAGGTGGAGCGGGTGACGGCCTTGGTCATCACCAGGAGGTCGTCGACGGTGACGGCCACCGTGCTGGTGTGCCCGAGGACGACGTTGCCGGCGGAGTCGCCGACCAGCATCACCGGGATGCCGGCCTCCTCGAAGACGGCCGCGCTGTAGGTGTCGTAGGCGGTGAGCATCGCCCACTTCTCGCCCCGTTGCTTGGCCTGCTGCAGGTGGTGGATGCGCACCCGCGCGGTGGACTGACCGCCGTAGAGGACCGACTCGCTCACGCTTGGGCTCCTTCTCGCACGGTGGGCAGGGTCTCCCGCCACCGGTTGGTGATCGGCAGGCGACGGTCGCGGCCGAACGCCTTGAGGCTGATCTTGGTACCCGGTGCCGACTGGCGGCGCTTGAACTCCGCGGCGTCCACCAGCCGGAGGACACGGGCGACGACCTCGGCGTCGTGCCCGCGTTCGAGCAGCTCGGCCATCCCGAGGTCGCGGTCGACGTAGTCGGCGATCACGGCGTCCAGCTCGTCGTAGGAGGGCAGCGAGTCGCTGTCCACCTGACCGGGGGCGAGCTCCGCCGACGGCGGCTTGTCGATGGAGTTCTGCGGGACGGGCTCGGTCTCGCCCCGGTCGCGGGCGTAGGCGTTCCGCCAGCGGGCGAGCTCCCAGACCAGCGTCTTGGGCACGTCCTTGATCGGGGCGAACCCGCCCGCCGCGTCGCCGTAGAGCGTGGAGTAGCCGACGGCGACCTCGCTCTTGTTGGACGTGGCGAGCAGCAGGTGCCCGTGCTGGTTGGACAGGCCCATGAGCAGCGTGCCGCGCACCCGGGCCTGCAGGTTCTCCGCGGCGACGCCGGAGAGCTCGACCGAGGCCTCGTAGGCGTCCACCATCGGCGCGATCGGGACGACGGAGTAGTGCATGCCCAGCCGGGACGCCGAGTCCTCGGCGTCGGCCAGGGAGTGCTCGCTGGACCACTTCGACGGCAGCCCGACGCCGTGCACCCGGTCGGCGCCGAGCGCGTCGACGGCGATCGCGGCGACCAGTGCGGAGTCGATCCCGCCGGACATGCCGAGCACCACCGAGGGCATGCCGTTCTTGTCGATGAAGTCCCTCAGCCCCAGGACCAGTGCCCGCCAGACCTCCTCGCAGTCACCGAGCGGGTCGGCGATCGTCGCCGGACGGCGCTCGAACGCGGGCACCGGCTCCTCGGACACCACGTGCCGGGTGACGGTCATCGGGCCGATCCGGCCGTCGGTCCGCTGCGAGACCGACGTCGGGTCGATGTCCAGGTCGACGGTGGCGAGGTGCTCGACGAACTGGGGGGAGCGGGCCAGCAGCGTGCCGTCGGCGGCGACGGCCATCGAGTCGCCGTCGAAGACCAGCTCGTCCTGACCGCCCACCTGGTTGCAGTAGACGATCGTCGCCCGCGCCTCGGCGGCCCGGCGGCGGACCAGGGGCAGCCGCAGGTCGTCCTTGGCCCGCTCGTAGGGCGAGGCGTTGGGGGAGACGACCAGGTCCACGCCGGCCTGGCCCGCGACCCCGCACGGCCCGCCCTCCACCCAGAGGTCCTCGCAGACGGTCAGCGCGACGTCCACCCCGTGCAGCCGGACGACCGGCAGGTCGGTGCCGGGCACGAAGTACCGGGCCTCGTCGAACACGCCGTAGTTGGGCAGGTGCCGCTTGTAGTACCGGGCGACGACGTCCCCGCCGTGCAGCAGGGCAGCGGCGTTGCGCGGCGCGCCCCGGCGCGGGTTGGCGTCGGCCGGCCGGTGGTCGTCGGTCGGAGGCTCGTCGATGGGCGCAGGGCCGCTGCCCTCGGTGTGCGCCAGGTACCCGACGACGACGGCGACGTTCCCCAGCCCCTGGTCGGCGAGCCGGGCGGCGAGGTCGACCAGCGCCCGCTCGCTGGCGCGGGCGAACGACTCCCGCAGCACGAGGTCCTCCGGCGGGTAGCCGGTCAGCGTCATCTCGGGGAAGACCACCAGGTGGGCGTCGGCCCGTGCCGCGCGCGCCGCCCACTGCACCACGAGGTCGCAGTTGCCCTCCAGGTCACCGACCCGGGTGTCGACCTGGGCCATGGCCACCCGCAACTGCACCGGCTGCTGATCACTCACCCCGCCAGTCTGGTCGTCCACCGACCGCGACGGCCAGACGGGGGGCCTCCGGCCTGCCGCCGGCGTGCGGCGTCGAACCTCCCGGGCTACCGGCGGGCGGCCCGGGAGGTGCGGTCGGCAGGCGGGACGACGGCGACCGGCGCGGTGACGCGCTCGAGCACGTCGCGGCTCACCGAGCCGAGGAGGGTGCCGCGGACGGGCCCCCGGCCGCGGGTACCGACCACGACCAGCGCCGCCCCCGCCGAGCCGTCGACCAGCGCGCCGGCCGGGTCCTGTCGCACGACCTCGACCACGACCGGCACCGCGGGGTAGAGGGCGCGCCAACGGTCCACAGCCGCCTGCGCCCGCCGGTGCGCGCAGGCCTCGCCGGCGGCGACCGGGGCGGCCGACGCCTCCAGGTCGGCCGGGAGGTCGGCCGCCCAGGCGTGGACGGCGGTGAGGCAGGTGCGGCGCTCCTGCGCGCACCGGAAGGCGTGGCCGAGCGCCTCCTCCGAGCTCGGCCGGCCGTCGATGCCGACGACGACCCCGCAGCCCGCGCCCGCGGCGTCCTCGCCCGGTCGCGGCCGCACCACGGCGGTCGGGCAGGGCGTGGCCGCGGTCACCCGCCAGGGCAACGGCGGCCGGGGGAACACCGGCCGGAGGCCGGGTCGGGGGGCCGGCGCCCGCGCACCGAGGACCAGGAGGCGGGCCTCGCGGCCGGCGTGCCGCAGGGCGCGGCCGACCGGGCCGGGCACCAGGTGCGCGGTCACCTCGACGCCCGGCGCCAGTGCCCGGACCTGCGCGACCGTGGCGTCGAGGACAGCGAGCCCGGTGCGGTGCCCGGTCGTTCCCGGAGCCGGGAGGGCGAGCCCGGACGGCTCCGCGGTCATCGCGCCGCGGACGGCGTGCACGAGGTGCAGCGGGCAACGCTGCCGCACCGCCTCGGCCACCGCCCACGCCACCGCGTCGGCGGTCGGCTCGTCGCCCACGCCGAGGACCACGGGCGCGGCGCGGGCCCGCAGCCGGCGGACGACCGGGTCGACCGCCCGCGAGAACGCCGGATCCGAGCGCAGGCCGGCCTCGAGCACCTCGATGGTCCGGCGTTCGACGTCGCTGAGCACGAGCCCTCCCCGGGACGGTCGGCCGGTCGTATCGTAATGCGATACATCGACGCCGAACAGCCTGCGCGACGTGGTGGGATGGGGTCGTGGCCTCGCCCGACGACCCGCCTCCCGCGCCGCTGGACAAGCAGGACTTCGAGGCCCTCGCCCGCTTCCGGTTCGGCATCCGGCGGTACCTGCGGTTCAGCGAGGAGGTCGTGCGCCGTCACGGGCTCACGCCGCAGCAGTACCAGCTGCTCCTGGCGCTCAAGGGCTTCCCGGAGCGGGACTGGGCGACGGTGCGCGAGCTGGCCGAGCGGCTGCAGCTCCGCCACCACAGCGTGGTCGAGCTGGTCGACCGTGCCCAGAAGCAGGACCTCGTCGACCGGGCGACGCACCCCGACGACGCCCGGGCGGTCCGGGTGGTGCTCACCGCGGCGGGGGAGGAGGTCCTGGGCCGGCTGGCCTCGCTGCACCGTGCCGAGCTGGGCCGGATGGCCGCCGTCCTGAGCCCGCCGCACTGGCACTCACCCGGCTGAGGGGCCCGGCCGGCGCCGTCCACCGCGACACGAGCGGTACCGCGGCCGGGAACCGTGTGCGAATCGCCCGGACGGGGCAGGCTTGCGCCGACGTCACACTCCCGAAACGAGCGGACTGGATCATGGCCGGCATGGACCGACAGCAGGAGTTCGTCCTGCGGACCCTGGAAGAGCGAGACATCCGCTTCGTGCGGCTGTGGTTCACGGATGTCTCCGGCTACCTGAAGGCCGTCGCGGTGGCCCCGGCCGAGATCGAGGCGGCGTTCGCCGAGGGCATCGGCTTCGACGGCTCGGCGATCGAGGGCTTCGCCCGCGTCTACGAGTCGGACATGCTGGCCAAGCCCGACCCCGGCACCTTCCAGGTGATGCCGGCGCGCGAGGGGCGGGCCAGCGTCACCGCCCGGATGTTCTGCGACATCACGCTGCCCGACGGCTCGCCGTCCTGGGCCGATCCCCGCCACGTGCTGCGCCGGACCCTGGCCAAGGCCGCCGACATGGGGTTCACCTTCTACACCCACCCCGAGATCGAGTTCTTCCTGCTCAAGGACCTGCCCACCGACGGCAGCGCCCCCGAACCGGCCGACACCGGTGGTTACTTCGACCTGTCCACGCACAACGTGGCCCACGACTTCCGGCGCGAGGCGGTCTTCGCGCTCGAGGCGATGGGCATCTCGGTGGAGTTCAGCCACCACGAGGTGGCCCCGGGCCAGCAGGAGATCGACCTGCGCTACGCCGACGCCCTGTCGATGGCCGACAACATCATGACCCTGCGGCACGTGGTCCGGGAGGTGGCGCTGGCCCAGGGCGTGCACGCGACCTTCATGCCCAAGCCGTTCACCGAGCTGGCCGGCTCGGCGATGCACACCCACCTGTCGCTGTTCGAGGGCGACCGCAACGCCTTCCACGACCCGGCCGACCCGATGCGGCTGTCCACCACCGGGCGGCAGTTCATCGCCGGGCTGCTCACCCACGCCCGGGAGATGACCGCGGTCACCAACCAGACGGTGAACTCCTACCGCCGGCTGCTGGCCGGCACGGAGGCGCCGACGGCGGCGACGTGGGGCCGGGCCAACCGCTCGGCGCTGGTCCGCCTCCCGAGCTACAAGCCGAGCAAGGCGCAGTCGGCCCGGGTCGAGGTCCGCTCACCGGACTCCGCGTGCAACCCCTACCTCACGTTCGCCGTGCTGCTCGCTGCCGGACTGCGCGGGATCGAGAAGGGCTACGAGCTGCCGCCGGAGGCCGAGGACAACGTCTGGTCGCTCACCGACACCGAGCGGCGGGCGGCGGGGTACGAGGACCTGCCGGTGTCGCTGGGTGAGGCGCTGACCGCGATGCAGGGCAGCGAACTGGTCGCCGAGACCCTCGGCGAGCACGTCTTCGAGTTCTTCCTGCGCAACAAGTGGGAGGAGTTCAACTCCTACCGGCAGAACGTCACGCCGTTCGAGCTGCAGCGCTACCTGCCCGGTCTCTGAGCGGCCGTGACGGGGGCACGCGGTCGGGCCACTAACCTCGACCGCGTGACCTCCAGCGGCCGCCTGCTCGTCGTCGTCCCGAGCGAGACCGATCCGCCCGCGCGGCTGGGGGAGTGGCTGCGCGCGGCCGGCCTGGAGCTCGACGAGCGGCACCTGAAGCTGGGTGACCCCCTGCCCGACGCCCTCGACGAGGTCGACGGGCTGCTCGTCCTGGGCGGCCCGCAGTCCTCGCTGGACGACGAGGCGACCAGCCCCGAGCTCGTCGGCGTCCGGCACCTGCTGCGCCGGGCCGTCGACGCCGACCTGCCCACCCTGGCGATCTGCCTCGGCGCGCAGCTGCTGGCGCAGGTGGGCGGGGGACGCACCCGGGTCGGGGTCGACGGGCCGGAGGTCGGGGCCACCCTGGTGGCCAAGCGCGACGTCGCCGACGCCGATCCGGTGTTCGGGCCGTTGCCGCTGTCGCCCGACGTGATCCAGTGGCACCACGACGAGATCTCCGAGCTGCCGCGCGGCGCCACGCTGCTGGCGGGCAACCCGCACTACCCGCACCAGGCCTTCCGGGTCGGCAGCTGCGTCTACGGGCTGCAGTTCCACATCGAGACGACGCCGGAGATGGTCCGCGGCTGGGCCGGGAGCGACCCGGTCGGCGTGGCGGCCTCCCCGCTGGACCTCGAGACACTGTGCCTGCGCGCGGACGCCGCCCACGACGACGTCGCCGAGGCCTGGCAGCCGTTCGCCGCCCGCTTCGCCGAGCTGGTGCGCTCCCGCGCCGGGGCCCGCACGTGACCGCTTCCCAGGCGGAGATCCCGCGCCGCGCCGTCGTGCGCCTCGTCCGGTTCGGCTTCGAGGACGGCGAACGCGCGGCGCGGCTGCTGTCGGACCCGGCACTGGGCCTCTGGGACCTCGAGCGCAACGAGCCGGCCGACCCGGAGGCCGGTCCGGTCGTCGCCGCGCTGGCCCGCGCGGGCGACCCCGACCTCGCCCTCCGCTCGCTGCACCGGCTGATCGAGGCCCTCGACGACGCCGACGACAGCGGCGAGGCGGCCGCCGTCCTGCTGGCCCGGCTGCGCGGGTCGGGCCACCTGCGCGGCCGGCTGCTAGCGGTGCTGGGCGCGAGCTCCGGGCTGGCCGACCACCTGGCCGCCCACCCGCTGGACTGGGACGTGCTCGACGACGAGCACCACGGGCTGCACCGGCCGACGCCGCACGCGCTCGAGCGGCAGATGCTGCTCGCCGTCGGCGCCGATCCCGACGACCCGCCGTGGGGCGTGCGCCTGGGCGCGGCGGCACCGGACGCCGCGCCGGAGCGGGTGCGGGCCCTGCGGCTGGCCTACCGGCGGGCGATCCTCTCCCTGGCGGGGCGGGACCTCGCCGACGGCGTGCCCGCCGACGAGGTCGCCGCCGAGCTGGCCGACATCGCCGCAGCCGTGCTCACCGCCGGCCTGGCGCTCGCCGTCGCCGAGCAGCCGGCGGACACGGCAGCGTGCCGGCTGTCGGTCATCGCCCTGGGCAAGACCGGGGGCCGGGAGCTGAACTACGTCAGCGACGTCGACGTCGTCTTCGTGGCCGAGCCGGTCGACCCGGGCGAGCCGGAGGCCCCGGCGCTGGCCGGCGCGACCCGGGTGGCCGCCGCGCTGATGCGGATCTGCCACGAGGCCGCCTGGGAGGTGGACGCCGCGCTGCGCCCGGAGGGCAAGGCCGGGGCGCTGGTCCGCACCGTCGCCGGGCACACCGCCTACTACGACCAGTGGGCCCACACCTGGGAGTTCCAGGCGCTGCTGAAGATGCGCCCGGTGGCCGGCGACCCCGACCTCGGCCGCGCGTACGTCGAGGCGCTGTGGCCGCTGGTCTGGAAGGCCGGCGACCGGCCCGGGTTCGTCGGCGAGGTGCAGGCCATGCGGCGCCGGGTGGAGGCGAACATCCCCCCGGCGCAGGCCGAGCGGGAGCTGAAGCTGGGCCGCGGCGGGCTGCGCGACGTCGAGTTCGCCGTCCAGCTGCTGCAGCTGGTGCATGGCCGGGTGGACCCGAACCTGCGGGCCGGCGGCACGCTGCCGGCGCTCATGGCCCTGTCCTCGGGCGGCTACGTCGGTCGCGAGGACGCCGCCACGCTGATCGCCTCCTACCGCTTCCTGCGCACCGTCGAGCACCGGCTCCAGCTGCTGCGGCTGCGGCGCACCCACCTGCTGCCCACCGACGAGCAGCAGCTGCGCTGGCTGGCCCGCTCGCTGGGCTACAAGCCCGACCACCGCGGCGACGCCGTCTCGGTGCTGCGGGCCGAGCTCGCGCTGCACACCCGGGAGGTGCGCCGGCTGCACGAGAAGCTGTTCTACCGGCCGCTGCTGTCGGCCGTGGCGAAGGTGCCGGCCGAGGCCGCGCAGCTGGGCAGCAAGGCCGCCGGCGACTGGCTGCGGGCCCTCGGCTTCGCCGATCCGGACGGGGCGCTGCGGCACCTGGCGGCCCTCACCGGCGGGGTCTCCCGGTCGGCGTCGATGCAGAAGTACCTGCTGCCGGTGCTGCTGCAGACCTTCGCATCCTGCCCGAACCCCGACGCCGGGCTGCTGGCCTACCGGCAGGTCAGCGAGGCGCTCGGCGGCAACCAGTGGTTCTTGCGGCTGCTGCGCGACGAGGGACAGGTGGCCGAGCGGCTCGCCCAGCTGCTGGGCTCGAGCCAGTACGTCGCCTCCCTGCTGACCCGCACCCCCGAGGCGCTGCGGCTGCTCGCCGACGACGCCGAGCTCGAGCCGCGCACCGCCGCCACCCTGGCCAAGGCCTGGCGGCAGGCCGCCGGCCGTGCCCCCGATCCGCAGGCGGGCATCCGGGTGATCCGGGCGCTGCGCCGCCAGGAGCTGCTGCGGATCGCCGCGGCCGACCTGCTGGGCCGGCTGGACGTGCACCGGGTGGGCCGGGCCCTCACCGACGTCGCCGTCGCCACGCTGCAGGCCGGTCTCGACGCGGCGCTGCGTGCGCACGCGGGAGAGGCCGGCGTCGCCGTCGCCGACCTGCCCATGGACCTCGCCGTCATCGGCATGGGCCGCCTCGGCGGGGGTGAGATGGGCTTCGGCTCCGACGCCGACGTGCTGTTCGTGCACCGGAGCCGCCCCGGCGCGGACGAGGCGAAGGCCTCGGCCGCGGCCAACGCCGTCGCCCACACGCTGCGGCGGCTGCTCGCCGAGCCCGCCCCCGACCCGGCGTTCGAGGTCGACGCCGACCTGCGGCCCGAGGGCCGGCAGGGCGCGCTGGCCCGCAGCCTCCCGGCGTTCCGGGAGTACTACGAGCGCTGGGTGTCGGCATGGGAGGTGCAGGCCCTGCTGCGCGCCGTGCCGGTGGCCGGCGACGAGGACCTCGGCGCGGCGTTCGTCGCGCTCGTCGACCCGATCCGCTACCCGGCGGACGGGCTCAGCCCCGAGCAGGTCGCCGAGATCCGCCGGATCAAGGCGCGGGTGGAGCGCGAGCGGCTGCCCCGCGGCGCCGATCCGGCCACGCACACGAAGCTGGGCCGCGGCGGGCTCGCCGACGTGGAGTGGACCGTCCAGCTGCTCCAGCTGCAGCACGCCGCCGAGCTCCCCGCGCTGCGGGTCGCGTCCACCACCGGCGCGCTGCGGGCCCTGGCGGAGGGCGGCCGGCTCGACGCCGACCAGGCCGAGGCGCTGCGCCTGGCGTGGGAGCTGGCGACCCGGGCGCGCAACGCGATCTTCCTGGTACGGGGACGCCCCAGCGACCAGCTGCCGCGGCCGGGGCTGGAGCTCGGCGGCGTGGCCCGGGCCTGCGGCTACGGCCCGGACGACGATCCGGGCCAGTTCGTCGACGACTACCGGCGCACCACCCGGCACGCCCGCACGGTCGTGGAGCAGGTCTTCTACGGGCAGCCGCCGCAGGGCTGAGCCGCGGCCGCCGGCGCATGACGATCCGGTGGCGATCGGCCGTGCACGGTTCGGACGGGCCGGGGGTGGCAAGGGGACGAGGAGGCACTGTCCCCGACCCCAAGGCTGGACCTGCGATGCGCCTCCTCCCCGCCGCCGGTGTCTGCGCGGCACTGGTCCTCACCGGCTGCACCGCCGACGACGGGCCGGCGCCGGACGCCGACCCGACCGCCTCGGCGACCGCGCCGGCGACCGCCCCGGCGGAGGACCAGGCCGTCGAGCCGGTCGGCGACCCGGGCACTGCGGCCGTGCAGGGGGGTGGGTTCCCCGCCGCCGACCAGGCGGTCGCGCACCTCACCGACGTGCAGGTGACCGGCTACGACGACTTCGACCGCGTCGTGCTGGAGTTCGACGGCGCGCGGGCACCCGGTTACCGGGTGTCCTACGTCGAGCCGCCGGTGACCCAGGACGCCTCCGGACGGCCGGTGGACGTCGCGGGGACGGCGTTCCTGGAGATCCGCACCGCTCCGGCCAGCGCGGTGGACCTGTCCGGGGACCGCCCCGAGCAGGTCTACGACGGACCCGAGCGGATCACGCCACCGGACGGCACGGTCGTCGCGGAGCTGGTGGCCACCGGGGACGTCGAGTCGCAGCTGGCGTGGACGCTGGGCCTGCCGGAGCGGGTGCCCTTCGGCGTCGCTGCCTTCGCCGACCCGGCGCGCCTGGTCGTCGACGTCCTCCACCCCTCCGACGGCGGGTCCGCGGTGGACCTGGGGCCCGTCGCCGAGGGCGACACCGCCGACTCGATCGCCGCCGGCGACACCCCGCCGGTGACGCTGACCGACGTGCGCCTCGGCGCCCACGAGGGCTTCGACCGCATCGTGTTCGAGGTGGCCGGCGAGGGGGAGGCCGGCTGGCAGGTCGGCTACACCGAACAGCCGCAGGCGCAGGGCTCGGGCGCCCCCGTCGCCGTGCCCGGGGACGCGGTCCTGGGCATCACGCTCACCAACCTCGCGCTCCCCGGGGACGCGCCGGAGGGCGTGGATCCCTGGGAGGGCCCCGACCAGCAGACCATCGCCGGGGCCACGGTGCTGGACACCCTCGTGGAGGACACGCTGTTCGAGGGGCGGCACACCTTCTTCGCCGGGCTGGACGCGCGGCGGCCGTTCGGCGTCGGGCTGCTCAGCTCGCCGCAGCGCATCGTCGTCGACGTCCTCGCCGAGGAGGCCTCGGCACCGGTCGCGCTGTCGCAGCGCTGCGATAGCCCGGCCGGTTTCTCGATCGCCTATCCGGAGTCCTGGTCGGTCAACCCCGGCGACGTCGTGCCCGCCTGCACCCGCTTCGCGCCGGACCCGTTCACCGTGCCCCCGGGTACCGACGCCCGGGTGGGCGCCGTCACCGCCTACGTGGAGGAGATTCCGTTCGACCGGATCGCCGGCCAGAGCGAAGGCCAGGAGATCAGCCGGACCGACACCACCGTCGACGGCCGGCGCGCGGTCCGGATCGAGCGAGTGTCCGCCGGCGAGGGCCTGTGGCCCGAGGGCGTGCGCACGACCGACTACGTCATCGACCTCGGGGACGGCGACGACGGGCCGCGCACCCTGCTGGTCAACACCGTGGGCCTGCCGCAGTTCGACTACGCCCGCAACGTCGCGGTGCTCGACCGCATGATCGAGACCGTCACGATCACCGGGGGCTGACCGGGCGGGGGTGACCTGACGGCGACAGGGCATGCTGGGGGCGTGTCGGGATCACTGCCGGTCGTGCCGGACCTGCCGGAGGACGCCGAGGGCGGGGCGGAACCCGCCGGCGGGCGGGCCGACGGCGCCACCATCACGCCCTACCGGGACGGACCGCTGCTCGTGCGCGGCAACTTCCGGCTGGTCGACCAGGACGGCGCCGAGATCGACCCCGGCCGGGAGACCATCGCGCTGTGCCGGTGCGGCAAGTCGGGGATCAAGCCCTTCTGCGACGGCTCGCACAAGCGGTCGGGCTTCTCCGCGCCCAGCGCGCCGAGCCGGCCGCGGCCGGCGGCGCAGATCCGGCGCGAGGCGCGCGAGGAGGACTGACCGCCGGAGGGGGGCCGCACCGGTCAGCGGGCGGTCTCCGAAGGCGCGCGCCATGCGGACCTGCTCCTCGAGGACCTCGGCGATGCGAGCCCGGACGGCGTCGAGCTCACCGATGACCGCGCTGGTGGCGTGGATGCCCGAGGTGACCGACTCGGTGCCGGCCTGGATGCCGGCGATCTGCTCGGAGATCTTGCTGGTCGCCTGCGCGGTCTCCCGGGCGAGCTCCTCGACCTCGTTGGCCACGACCGCGAAGCCCGTGCCCGATTCGCCGGCCCGCGCGGCCTCGATGGTGGCGTTCAGCGCGAGCAGGTTCGTCTGGTCGGCGGTCGTGGAGATGATCCGGACGACGTCCCCCGGCTCCCGGCCCGCGGAGTGCCCGATCGTGACCTGGATCGCGCATCATGCGCAGCAACGCACCGCCGGGGGACCTCCGGTCCGCCCGGCGCCCGATCGGAGGAACCGTGGATTCTGCGCTCAGCACCGTCGCGCTGCCGCTCGCCCTGGCGGTGGTCATGTTCGGGCTCGGCCTGTCGCTCACACCGGCGGACTTCGCCCGGATCGGACGCCAGCCGAAGGCCGTCGTCATCGCCCTGGGACTGCAGCTGCTCCTGCTGCCGGTGCTCTGCTTCGGCCTGGTCCTCGCGTTCGGCCTGCCGCCGCTCCTGGCGGTGGGCATGCTGCTGCTGGCGGCCTCGCCCGGCGGCACCACCGCGAACCTGTTCAGCCACCTCTACCGGGGTGACGTCGCGCTGAACATCAGCCTGACCGCGATCAACTCGGTGATCGCCGTCGTCACCCTGCCGCTGGTCACCAACCTGGCGGTCGGCTGGTTCGACCCGCCGGAGGCCGGCACGCTGGGCCTGCAGTTCGGCAAGACGCTGCAGGTCTTCGCGATCGTGCTGATCCCGGTGGCCCTGGGCATGCTGGTGCGCCGGTCGGCGCCCGCGTTCGCCGCCCGCATGGACAAGCCGGTGCGGATCCTCTCCGCGGTGGTGCTCGCGCTGGTGATCGTCGGGACGATGCTGGCCGAGCGCGACAACGTCCTGGACTACCTGCGCGACGTCGGCCTGCCGGCGCTGGTCTTCTGCCTCTGCAGCCTCGCGGTCGGCTTCGTGGTGCCGCGGCTGCTGGGCATCGGCCGCACCCAGGCGATCGCCAGCTCCTTCGAGATCGGCATCCACAACAGCACCCTGGCGATCGCCGTCGCGGTCAGCGTGCTGGGCAGCGTCGAGCTCGCCGTGCCGGCCGCCGTCTACGGCGTGCTCATGTTCCCCGTGGCCGCCGTCTTCGGCTGGGCGATCACCCGCGCCGGCGCCGCGGCGCGGGAGGAGGGCGAGCCGGTCCGCGCCGGCTGACGCCGCCCGCCCCGGTCAGGCCGCGAGCGCGGCCTGCCGGTGGAGGGCGGACCGGCCGGCCTCCCAGGCGCCGAGCAGGTGGGTGGCGGCCAGCCCGTCCATGGCCAGCGAGGCCGCGGCGCCGAACAGGACGTCGCCGGTGAGCTCGGGCTCCCCGGCCACCAGCGACCCGCACATGTCGACCGAGGCGATCTGCTCGTGGACGGCGTCGGCCTCCACGTGCTCGTCGTAGAAGACCGTCGTCCGCTCGTCGAAGCCCAGCCGGCGCAGCCCCGCGGAGTACCGCCGGCTGGGCTCCGAGGAGGTCATCTCGACGGTGGCCAGGTGCCCCAGCGCCGCGCCGCGCCAGCGCCGGTGCAGGCCGAACAGGCTCATGGTGTTGACCGAGGCGAAGGCCACGGCCGGGGCCTCGTCCCACAGGGCGCCGTAGCCGGCGTCGAGGCCGAGGTCGCGCATCAGCCCGGCGAACAGCTCGCTGTGCATGCGCTCGGCCGAGCCGCCGCCGTACTCGTCGGCCTGGATCTCCACCATGGCCGCCTTCGTCCGTCCGGAGAGCCGGGGGATCGCGAAGGTGTGCGGGTCGGCCTCCTTGAGGTGGTACACCGACCGGAGGGTCAGGTACTCCCGCCACTGCTCGAGGGTGCCGGTCCTGGCCATGTAGGACGACAGCGAGGGGCCGTCGTCGGCGGCGATCAGGGCGGTGAGCTGCCGGTCGATCGGCTCGTCGGTGACCGGCACCTCGCCCACCAGCCGGCGCAGCGACGCGAGGTGCCGCCGTTCCAGCCCGGCGCGCAGCCGGAGCAGCGCCGGGTCCCACTCCCAGTCCTCGGACACGCCGTCGAAGCCGCGGAAGTGCAGCTCGTAGCAGACGGCGAGGGCCAGCTGGAGGTCGTCGTCGGTGAGGGCCCCGGCCGGGTCGGCGGGCAGGCTCTCGGCGCACTCGGTCGTCGTCGCCGAGAGGGTGGTGCCGGTGGCGAGGTCGGCGGCGAGCGCGTCACTGAGCGGACCGCGGGGCTCGGGCAGGCGCATGATCGTCACCATGCCCAGCGCCCGCGGAAACGATGCGCCGGTGGATGTGATGTCGCCCGGGGGTAGGAGGCGGGCATGACGCCACTCCGCGACCGCGTCGTCCTCGTCACCGGCGGCAGCGCCGGCATCGGCCGGGCCACCGTCGTCCGGCTCGCCGCCGAGGGCGCCCGCGTCGTCACCTGCGCCCGCCACGGGGACCGGCTCGAGGCGACGGTCGGCGGGCTGGCCGGCGTCACCCCCGTGGTCGCCGACGTGGCCGACGCCGGCGCCCGGAGCGATCTCCTGGACCGGGTGCTCGCCGAGCACGGCCGGCTCGACGCCGTCGTCCACAACGCCGGGCTCGGCTGGGCCGGGCTGCTCGAGGACATGCCCGGCGAGGTGGTGGAGGGCATCGTCGCCACGAACCTGACCGGCGTGGTGGAGCTCAGCCGCCTCGCGCTGCCCCACCTGGTCCGGGCGGCGGCCGAGCGGGGGCGGGCCGACGTCGTCATGGTCTCCTCGGCCGCCGCCTGGTCGCAGGTGCCGCCACTCACCGTCTACTCGTCGACCAAGGCCGGGGTGCACGGGTTCGTGAAGGGTCTGCGCCGGGAGGTGACCGCCCGCGGCATCCGGGTGCACACCGTCAACCCGTTCTTCGTGGCGACCGAGTGGCTGGCCCGCGGGCACGGCCACGCGCCGGTCTCCGACGCGGATGCGCGCGGGCGGCTGTCCCGTGGCATCGCGTCCGACCGGGTGGCCGACCGGATCGCCGGATGCCTGACCGGCTCGCGCTCGCGCACGGTGGCGGTGCCGCGGTGGGCCGGGGCGGTCCGGCTGGGGGAGCTGCCCCCGGTCGCCCGCCTGCTCGACGCGGGCCTGTCCCGGTATGCCGGCCGGATCGGCGCCGCCGCCGACCGCGCGGCCGCTCGCCGCTCCCGGCCCTGACGGCGCGGTGCGCGGGAGCGTCCCGGTCGCTCGCTGAGCGGGCGGGGAACGGAGGGAGGAACGGTGCCGTTCGAGGTCGGGGACGTCGTGGTGCGGCGGCTGGACGAGCAGCGGTGGACGGTGGTCGAGCCGCTGGTCTACGCCGGGAACACCGACCGCTTCGTCGTCCCCGCGGGGTTCGTGACCGACTTCGCCACGGTGCCCCGCATCGTGGTGTGGCTGGTGCCGCGGTTCGGCCGGTACACCGCCGCGGCGATCCTGCACGACTGGCTCGTCACCGGGGGGATCGTCGGCGGGGTGGTGACCGCCCGGGAGGCCGACGGCCTCTTCCGCCGGGTGCTCCGGGAGAGCGGCGTCCCCGTCGTCCGGCGGTGGCTGATGTGGTGCGGCGTGCGCTGGGGCGCCTTCGCCGACCCGGTGCGCGGAGCGGGCTGGTGGCGCAGCGCGCCCGCCGTGCTCGGCATCTCGCTGCTCGCCGCGCCGGTGGTCGTGCCCCCGGCGGCGCTCATCGCCGCGGCGCTGGTCGTCTACGGCCTGGCCGAGCGAGCCGTCGGCCTGCTCACCGGGTCGGCACCGGAGGACGCCGGGTCCTTCCGGACCTGACCGCCTGCCCGCGCGGCCGTGTCGGAGCACCGATGCCGGGTAGGCGGACGGGGGACCGTACGCGACCGATCCGGAGGCCCTCATGGCACTGACGTACGCGACCCAGCCCGGCGACATCGACCACCTGATCGCCGATGACCACGCCGCCGTCGAGCGGCAGTTCCAGCACCTCGAGGCCGGCCGGGGGGACCGGCGGGTGCTCGTGGACCAGGTCTCGATGCAGCTGGCGCTGCACGCCTTCGCCGAGGAGACGGTGCTCTACCCGATCTGGCCCGAGATCGGCATGACCGACGAGCACGACGACGCCGAGCACGAGCACCAGCAGATCAAGGAGCTGCTCGTCGTCCTCGGCCGCACCGAGCCCGGCCAGGCGGAGTTCGAGCAGGCGGTGACCGACCTGATCGGTCTGGTCCGCCACCACGTGGACGACGAGGAGCAGGAGGAGCTGCCGGAGTTCCGGTCCAAGGCCGGGGCCGAACGGATGGCCGAGCTGGGGGAGAAGTTCCTGGCGGCCAAGCGCCAGGCACCGACCCGCCCGCACCCGCACGCGCCCGACGAGGGCCTGGCCGAGCGCATCGCCGGGATGCTGGCCAAGCCGTTGGACCACGTGCGCGACGTCCTGTCGGGCAAGCAGAAGGAGATGGCGACCGACCCCTCGGGTCTGCTCGACCCCCAGGCCCAGGCGATCGTCGACGCGCACTCCTCGCTCGGCCCGCTGCCGTTCGAGATCCTCACGCCGGACCAGGCCCGGAAGCAGCCGGGCCCGAAGCAGGCGGTCCAGAAGGTGATGGCCGAGCGGGGCATCGAGGGGCCCGAGCCGGTCGGCTCCGTGGAGGACCAGCTCATCCCCGACGGCGCCGGCGGCCAGCAGCGGCTGCGCGTCTACAAGCCGGCCGGCACCTGGCCCGGTGCGCTGCCGATCATCATGTGGATCCACGGCGGCGGATGGGTCCTGTTCGACATCGACGACCACTACGACGACTCCTGCCGCGGACTGTGCACCAGGACCGGCGCGATCGTGGTCAGCCCCGACTACCGGCGGGCGCCCGAGGCGGTCTTCCCGGCCGCGCACGACGACGTCCTGACCGCCTGGACGTGGGTGCGGGAGAACGCCGCCCAGCTCGGCGGTGACCCGGCCCGGATGGCGATCGGCGGGGAGTCCGTCGGCGGCACCATGGCGGCGGCCACCGCGCTCATGCTGGCGGCCAACGACCAGCCGCTGCCACTGGCGCAGGTCTGCGTCTACCCGCTGACCACCGGCCAGCAGTTCGGCGAGTCGATGGAGGACGCTGCCGACGCCCGCCCGCTCAACCGGGCGCTGCTGTCCTGGATGGCGATGCACGCGTTCCAGGGGAAGCCGGAGGCCGCCACGGACCCGCGCATCGCGCTGCTGGACTGGACGCCCGAGCAGCGGGCGAGCATGCCGCCGACGCTGGTCGTCACGGCCGAGCGCGACGTGCTGCGCAGCCAGGGGGAGCAGTTCGCGCGGGACCTCGAGGCCGCCGGTGTGCCGACGACCCACCGGCACTACGACGGCGTGATGCACGAGTTCTTCGGAGCCGCCGCCGTGCTGGACAAGGCCGGACAGGCACAGCAGGAGGCAGCGCAGCACTTCCGGCGCGCCTTCGGGACGGCCGACGCGACGGCGGCCGGTCCGCTCTGAGCCGCGGACGGCGCAGCGCCCGCTACCGGTCGGCTCGCAGGCGACCGCGGCCCCCGACCTCGATGAGGTCGGGGGCCGCGGCATCAGCAGGCGAGATCAGATGTCGTAGTACATCGCGAACTCGTGGGGGTGCGGGCGGAGGCGGATCGGGTCGATCTCGTTGGCCCGCTTGTAGTCGATCCACGTCTCGATCAGGTCGGGCGTGAAGACGCCGCCGTCGATCAGGTACTCGTGGTCGGTCTCGAGGTTGTCCAGCGCGGCGTCCAGCGACGCGGGCACCTTCTCGATGCCCAGGGCCTCCTCGGGCGGCAGCTCGTAGAGGTCCTTGTCCACCGGCGCCGGCGGCTCGATCTTGTTCTTCACGCCGTCGAGGCCGGCCATCAGCATCGCCGAGAAGGCGAGGTAGGGGTTGGCCGACGGGTCGGGCACGCGGAACTCGATGCGCTTGGCCTTCGGGCTGTCGCCGGAGATCGGGATGCGCAGGCAGGCCGATCGGTTGCGGGCCGAGTAGACCAGGTTGATCGGGGCCTCGTAGCCGGGCACCAGGCGGTGGTAGCTGTTCACCGTCGGGTTGGTGAAGGCCAGCAGCGACGGGGCGTGCGCCAGCAGGCCGCCGATGTAGTGGCGGGCCATGTCGGACAGGCCCGCGTAGCCGGTCTCGGCGTGGAAGAGCGGCTGGCCGTCCTTCCAGAGGCTCTGGTGGCAGTGCATGCCCGAGCCGTTGTCACCGAACAGCGGCTTGGGCATGAAGGTGGCGGTCTTGCCGGCGGCCCAGGCGGTGTTCTTGATGACGTACTTGAACAGCATCAGGCTGTCGGCCGAGCGCAGCAGCGTGTCGAACTTGTAGTTGATCTCGGCCTGACCGCCGGTGCCCACCTCGTGGTGCCCCCGCTCGAGCTCCAGGCCGGCGCCGATCAGGTTCTTCATCATGTCGGCGCGCAGGTCGCTCTGCTGGTCGTAGGGCTCGACCGGGAAGTACCCGCCCTTGGGGCGGGCCTTGTAGCCGCGGTTGGGGCTGCCGTCGAGCTCGGTGCGAGCACCCGAACGCCAGGAGCCCTCCTCCGAGTCGATGTGGTAGTAGCCCTCGTTGATCGAGGTGTCGTACCGCACCGAGTCGAAGACGTAGAACTCGGCCTCGGGGCCGAAGTACGCGGTGTCGGCGATGCCGCTGGAGGCCAGGTATGCCTCGGCCTTCTTCGCGACGTTGCGCGGGTCGCGGCTGTAGGCCTCACGCGTGATCGGGTCGTGGATGAAGAAGTTGACGTTCAGCGTCTTGTGCTTGCGGAACGGGTCCACGAAGGCGCTGTTGGCGTCGGGCAGCAGCAGCATGTCCGACTCGTTGATCGCCTGGAACCCGCGGATCGAGGAGCCGTCGAAGCCGAGGCCCTCGCTGAAGGTGTCCTCGCCGAACGTCGACGCAGGGATGGTGAAGTGCTGCATGACGCCGGGCAGGTCGCAGAAGCGGACGTCGACGAATTCGACGTCGTTGTCGCGGATGTAGGCGGCGACCTCGTCGGGACTGGTGAACATCGATCCTCCGGGTGTGGGCGGACGGCTGGACGGCACGCTACGAGCGGGGAGTTGCCCCGCCGTGTCCCGAGTGTTTCGGCGCGGTAACAACGCCTTCGGCGTGTCGCCGGGCGGAGCTGCGCCTGTTCCTCGGGGGCCGGTGCGGTGGAGTCCTACGCTGGCGGTCATGGTCAGGAATGTCGAACAACCCTCTCAGGCCCCGGATCGCGGCGCCTCCCTGGGGTTGCCCGCCGCCGGGGCCGGCTCGCTGGCCTCGTTCAGCAGGCGGGCCGGCGGCTTCGTCGTCGACGCCCTGGGCACGGCGCTGATCGGCTGGGCGTTCACCGCGCCCGACGGACCCGGCAACTGGAGCCTGGTGATCTTCGGCGTCCTCACCGTGGTCACGCTGGTGCTCTTCGGCCAGACGCCGGGGCACCGGGTGTTCGGCATGCGGCTGGCCCACCCTAGGCCCGGCGCCCGCCTGGCGCTCTGGCGCGCCGTCGTCCGGACGGCCCTGCTGATGTTGCTGGTGCCCGCCCTGCTCGTCGACGCCGACGGCCGCGGCCTGCACGACCGGCTGACCGGCACCGCCGTCGTCCTCGACTGACCCCGCCTCGCCCCGATCATCGCCCCGCGGCAACCAGGACGGCGACGGGCGGCGACAGGGGGCTCGGGATGGCGAGAGCCCCGCACCGATCGGTGCGGGGCTCTCGGTCGTGCGGGGTGGAGGTCAGCGCCGGCGGACCTGGCGCTGGCTGATCGACATCTGCCGGCCACCGGGCAGCGGGCCACCGGGGACCGGCATGCGGGGGCCGCCCAGCGCGCTCATCCGCCGGCCCAGGGAGTTGACCTCGGCGGCGCTGAGGTTGCGCGGGAGCTTCATCACGTGGGTGCTCAGCTTCTTCAGCGGCACCTGGCCCTCGCCGTCGCCCACCACGACGTCGTAGATCGGGGTGTCGCCGACCACGCGGGCGATCTTCTTCTTCTCCTGCGCGATCAGCCCGCGGACGCGGCCCGGGGAGCCCTCGCCGACGAGGATGATCCCCGGCCGGC
Organism: Blastococcus sp. SYSU DS0539; assembly: GCF_054050855.1. NCBI lineage: Bacteria > Bacillati > Actinomycetota > Actinomycetes > Geodermatophilales > Geodermatophilaceae > Blastococcus > Blastococcus sp. SYSU DS0539. Next base: position 97,447 of record NZ_JBJHAF010000008.1, read on the forward strand.
CCAGCACCCGGTGCACGGAGTCCAGCTGGGGGGTGCCGGCGACGCCGGAGGAGACCCGCCAGTCACCCCGCATGCCCTCGAGCACCCATGCGGCCGCACCGGGCTGGCCCTCGACCTGGCGGTAGGCCGACCCCTGGGCGCGACGGCCGAAGACGACCAGCGCCGCGAGGCCACCGGCGAGCAGGGCCAGCGGGATGAAGAGGATCGGCGAGCTCAGCAGGATGCCGACCAGCTCGACGACGGCGGCGACGCCAACGAACCAGATGAGCATGACCCAGGGGAGCTTCGGGTCGTTCTTCCGCGTCAGGGTGTAGGCCTGCTTGATCATGCGGCCCTGGCCGCGGACCTTCTTCAGGCGGCCCACCTTGGGCTGGCCGTTCTTGTCCAGCTTCGGCGCCTTGCCGGCCTTGCCCGCCTTGCCGGAGGCGGTGGCGCCGGAGGCGGTGGCACCGGAGGCGGTGGCACCGGAGGTCCGGCCGCGCCCACCGTCCTTCGGGGCGCGCCCGGCGTTGCCGCCGGGAGCGGTGGGGTCAGAGGACTTGCTGCGTGCCATGGCCCCAGGATAGGGCCGCCGCCCGCGCCCGCCCCCGACCCGCCGGTGCCGAACCGCCGAGTCAGCCCTGAGGGGTGAGCCCGCGGGCCTCGATCGCCTGCTGGTAGAGCCGCCCGGCGCGGTAGGAGCTGCGCACGAGGGGCCCGGCCAGGACACCCGGGAAGCCGATCTCCTCGGCGTCCTTCTGGAACTGCACGAACTCGTCGGGCTTGACCCAGCGGACGACGGGGTGGTGCCGGGGCGAGGGGCGCAGGTACTGGGTGATGGTGAGCAGGTCGCACCCGGCGTCGTGCAGCGCCTGCATCGTCTCCACGACCTCGTGCGGTTCCTCGCCCATGCCGAGGATCAGGTTGGACTTGGTCACCAGCCCCGCCTCGCGGGCGGCGGTGATGACGGCGAGCGACCGCTCGAAGCGGAATCCGGGGCGGATGCGCTTGAAGATCCGCGGCACCGTCTCGACGTTGTGCGCGAGCACCTCGGGCCGGGAGGAGAACACCTCGGCGAGCTGGTCGGGGTCGGCGTTGAAGTCGGGGATCAGCAGCTCGACGCCGCAGCCGGGGAGCGCGGCGTGGATCTGGCGCACCGTCTCGGCGTACAGCCAGGCCCCGCCGTCCGGCAGGTCGTCCCGGGCGACGCCGGTGACGGTGGCGTACTTCAGGCCCATGGTGGCGACGCTCTCCGCCACGCGCCGCGGCTCGTCGGCGTCGAAGTCGGCCGGCTTGCCGGTGTCGATCTGGCAGAAGTCGCACCGCCGGGTGCACTGGTCGCCACCGATGAGGAAGGTCGCCTCCCGGTCCTCCCAGCATTCGTAGATGTTGGGGCAGCCGGCCTCCTCGCACACGGTGTGCAGGCCCTCGCGGCGGACCAGCGACTTCAGCTCGGTGTACTCCGGGCCGGTCTTCAGCCGGGTCTTGATCCACTCCGGCTTGCGCTCGATCGGCACCTGGCTGTTGCGCACCTCGAGGCGCAGCATCTTCCGGCCGGCGGGCGCGATCCGGGAGTCCTGGACGGCGGTCTGCTCAGGGTTCCTCGGCGGTGCCTCGCTCATGATCCCCACGGTACTCGCGAAGACGCCGCAGCCCCCGTCGCACGGGGCGACGGGGGCTGCGGCGGTGGAACGGTGCGCGCGGTCAGACCTGCTTGTCGTCCGGACCGGCGGTCGGGCCCGCGGTGGCGCCGCCACCGGAGGTGAAGGGCTCCGGGGTGTTCTTGATGTCCTCGCCCGCGCTGTCGGGGCCGTCGCCGTCGGCGAACTGGGCGTCCCGGACGCCCATGTCCGACTCCGGCGGCGCGGAGTCGCCGGTGGTGTCGGCGGTGGACACGGTCTTGCCGGAGGTGCTGTCGGAACTGGGCACGGGGTCCTCTCGGTAGCTGGGCACCGGGCCGTCACCGCTCGGTGCGGGCGTCCACGCGTCGTTCTTCTTGCGACGCAGCAGGACGAACGCAGCAGTACCCGCGGCGAGCAGAACGAACACCCACGGCCAGCGGCGCGGCTCGGGCTCGACGCCCGTCCGGCGCCGGACCGTCTTCGCGGTGGCGACCGCCGCCTTCTCGAACTCGCGGTGCTTCTTGCCGGCCTTCTTGCGGGCCTTCTTCGCGGTCTTCCGCGCCTTGCGGGTGGACTCCGCCGCAGCGGCGGCCAGCTCCGCACGGCGTGCGTCGACCTCGCTGCGCGCGCTGTCGACCCCCGCGACCAGGGTGTCACGGGCGCTTTCCAGCGCCGGCGTCACCGCCTGCCGCGCCGCCAGGACCCGCGGGGTCGCGTAGGCCAGCGCCGAGGCCTGCGCCGCGGTCAGCCGCGGCCCGAAGTCCTCGGTGAGCGCCCTCTGGGCCGCCTTCTGCGCGGCCTCCACCCGAGGAGCCAGGTCGGCTGCCGCGCGGTTGGCGGCCGCCTGGGCCGACAGCACCGCGGCGGCGACCTTCGGCGCCGCCTCGCGAGCGGCGTCCACCCGGGGGCCGAAGGCCTCCCGAGCAGCGTCGACCCGGGGGCCGAAGGCCTCCCGAGCAGCGTCGACCCGGGGGCCGAAGGCCTCCCGAGCAGCGTCGACCCGCGGGCCCAGGGCGTCCCGGGCGGCCTCCATCCGGGGACCGAGCGTGTCGCGGGCGGTGGCGACGGCCGGGGCGGCCACCGCCACGGCGGCTGCCACCTTCGGGGCGACGGCCCGCTGGGCCGCCTCCAGGGCCGGGCCCGCGGCATCGCGGGCGGCCTCCACGCGTGGACCGAACTGTTCGGCTGCGGCGCGACCTGCCTCGGTCGCCGCCGTCCCCAGGTGGGCCAGGCCCTCCTGTACTTCGGCGCTGATGACCTCGCCGCGCGTCTTCTTGCGGAACACGAGCTGTACCTCCGAGTTGATCGTCTGGCGATCATCCTGCCCGGTCCGGCCGGTAAGCACACCCCGAGACCGCAGCCGGGTCGGCGATGGGGAGTGCTCCTCGTTACGGTCCGGACGTGCAGCTGCGCATCTTCACCGAACCCCAGATGGGCGCGACCTACGACGACCTGCTCGCGGTCGCGCGCCGCACCGAGGAGACCGGCTTCGACGCCTTCTTCCGGTCCGACCACTACCTGACCATGGGCGGGAACGGCCTGCCCGGCCCCACCGACGCGTGGATCACCCTCGCCGGGCTCGCCCGGGAGACCAGCCGGATCCGCCTCGGCACGCTGATGACCGCCGGCACGTTCCGGCTCCCCGGGCCGCTGGCGATCTCGGTGGCGCAGGTCGACCAGATGAGCGGGGGCCGGGTCGAGCTGGGCATAGGCTCCGGCTGGTTCGAGGCCGAGCACACCGCCTACGGCATCCCGTTCCCGCCGCTGGGGGAGCGCTTCGACCGGTACGAGGAGCAGCTGGCCGTGCTCACCGGGCTGTGGCGCACCCCGGTCGGGGAGACGTTCGACTTCGACGGGCGGTACTACCGGCTCTCGGGGTCACCGGCGTTGCCCAAGCCGGTGCAGGACGGCGGCGTGCCGATCCTGGTCGGCGGCGCGGGCAAGAAGCGGACGCCGCGACTGGCGGCCCGGTACGCCGGCGAGTTCAACGTCCCGTTCATGCCGGCCGCCGACAACGCCCGGCTCTTCGCCGGCGTGCGGGAGGCGTGCGACGAGGCGGGCCGGGACCCGTCGTCGCTGGTGTACAGCTCGGCGCTGGTGCTCTGCGTCGGGCGTGACGAGGCGGAGTTTGCCCGCCGTGCCGCCGCCATCGGCCGGGACGTCGCCGAGCTCCGGGAGCACGGGATCGCGGGGACGCCGGCCGAGGCGGTCGACACCCTCGGGCGCTACGCCGAGGCCGGCGCCCAGCGGGTCTACCTGCAGGTGCTCGACCTCGCCGACCTCGACCACCTCGACCTGGTGGCCGCCGAGGTGGCGCCCCGGCTGGGCTGAGGCGCCAGCTCCCGGTCTCACGGACGGCGGCCCCGGGTGAGGGCGTGCATCGGGGTGAGCTGCGCGTTGCCGAGGTCGGTGAACCCGTGCCGGGCCAGCAGGTCGTCGTAGGCGGCGCGGGGGAGCAACTGGTCGTCGATCTGCGCCTCGAAGAACTGGATCCCGCTCATGATCCGGCCCGGCACGGTGCGCAGGCCGTCGTCGTTGTCCGGGAACGGGAAGTCGGAGATGACGAACCAGCCGCCCGGCTCGAGCGCGGCCCGCACGTTCCCGGTCACCCGGTCGATGTCGCGGCACTCGTGCATCGAGATGTTGTTGACGACGACGCGGGCCGGGGTGTCGATCGCCATGTCCTCCAGGGCGCTGTGCACCAGCTCGGCCCGGTCGCTGACGCCGACCTCGTCGACGCGGGCCCGGGCGAGGTCGATCGAGTGCTGGTCGCCGTCGACGCCGACGACGGTGCACCGCGGGTACGTGGTGACCAGCCGCACCAGGCCGACGCCTGCGCCGCAGGCGGTGTCGACGATCCGGCAGCCGGCAGCCCGGTGGCAAGGCCATGGAGCTGCTCGACGAGCGGTGGACGCTGCTCGTCGTCCGGGAGCTCATGATGGGTCGCGAGGACGAGCTGGTGGGCCACGTCGCCGGGGATGTTGCACGTCCAGGCCGCGGCCGCGGCCCACCAGGCGTGCCGCTCGGCGGGCATCCGCCGGGCCGCCTGCAGGCACGCGACGACGGCGAGCGCCGGCGCGAGGAGGGACAGGACGCCGGAGTACACGAGGGACTCCGCCGGGGTGTGCGGCAGTTGCCAGGTGTCGGTCGCGAAGGCTGCCGTGACGGCGAGGACGGCGAGCACCACCGGCCGCGACACCGCCTCCCACCAGGCTGTTCTCCGGTCGTCAGGTGGGGCGCCACGCACGCGCGCACCCTGTCACAGCGCGGTCCGGCGAGGGCCGGAACCGGTGTCCGAGGCGCGCGCCGGGGTCCCCGCGGGGGACACCGGCCCCCGCGGCGCGGGGACCGTGGGCGCGGCCGCCCGCGGCGCGGGGCGGTCGGCCAGCCAGCGGACGAACTCCGCGACCGCCATGGGCCGGGCCATGGCGTAGCCCTGGGCGACGTCGCAGCCCAGCCCGGCGAGCACCGCGGCCGTCTCGTCGTCCTCCACGCCCTCGGCCACGAGGCTGAGCCCGAGGTCGTGGGCCAGCGCCACGGTGTGCCGGACGATGGCCGTCGCGCGGCTGTCGCCGCCCACGTCGTGGGTCAGGCTGCGGTCGAGCTTGAGCTCGTCGGCCGGCAGGTGCCGGAGGTAGGCCAGCGAGCTGTAGCCGGTCCCGTAGTCGTCGATGGAGGTGCGGACCCCCAGCCGGCGCAGCTGTCCGAGCACCTGACCGCCGCGCTCGGGGTCGCTCATGAGGGTGTCCTCCACGAGCTCCAGCGTCAGCGCGCCGGCGGGCAGGCCGTGACGGAGCAGCGCCTGGGCGACCTTCGCGGGCAGGTCGAGGTCGGTCACGTTGGCCGCGGACAGGTTCACCGAGACCGGCACGGGGCGCTCGGGCCACCAGCGGGCAGCCGCGGACAGGGCGAGCTCGAGCACCACGTCGGCGAGCGGGCGGAGCAGTCCGGCCTGCTCGGCCGCCGGGAGCAGATCCGCGGGGAAGAGCAGGCCCCGCTCCGGGTGCTGCCACCGGACCAGCGCCTCGGTGCCGACGACCGCCCCGTCGAGCAGACCGATCTGGGGCTGCAGGAACACCTCCAGCCCCTCGCCGGAGTCCAGTGCGGCCCGCAGTTCTCCCATCGTTCGCAGCCGATCGCCGGCGGCGCTGTGCGGATCGGGGACGTAGACCTGCACGCCCGACCGGCTCGACTTCGCCGAGTACATGGCGACGTCGGCGCACCGCAGGAGCTCCTCGACGGTCGCGGCGGGCACCGGGGCGCTGGCGACGCCGACGCTCACCCCGACGTGCAGCCGGATCCCCTCGACGGTGACCGGCTGGAGGATCAGGGCGCGCAGCCGCTCGGCGAGCGCCTCCGCCTCCTCCAGCCCGGCGTCGGGGAGCAGGACGGCGAACTCGTCACCACCCAGCCGGGCGAGGAGGTCCCCGCTGCGCAGCGCTGGTTGCAGCCGCGGCCCGATCTGCCGCAGGAGGTGGTCGCCGGCGTGGTGGCCGAGCCCGTCGTTGACCTCCTTGAAGCCGTCCAGGTCCATCAGCAGCAGCGCGGCGGGGCGCTGGGCCGAGGCGGTCGCCATGACCGCGCCGACCCGCGCGAACAGGGCCCGGCGGTTGGGCAGGCCGGTCAGCTCGTCGGTGAGCGCCTGCTCCCGGACCTCGTTGAACGCGCGCACTTCCCGGAAGGTGATGGCCGTGCGGCACAGGGCCGCGAGCACGCAGCCGACGGCCAGCCAGGCGGCCGCGGGGTTCATCTGGTCGCCGAAGCCGGCGCCCAGCACGAACAGGCTGGCCACGTTGCACGCCAGCGGAACGGTGAGCACCCGCCAGCCGACCCGGGCGGCCCCTGACTGCGGGGACGTCGGGGGCTCGGCGTCGGTCGCGTGCGCCGCCATGGCCATGAGGACGACGCCGGCGAGCCACGTCAGGTCCAGCGGACCGCCCTCGACGTAGACGCCCTGGGTCGCGAGGTCGAGGTAGACGATGTCGCCGACCAGGTTCGCGGCGATGCCGGCGCCCACGAGCAGCAGGGTGCGGTCACCCCGGACGCCCAGGATGGCGCTGACCGCGACGAGCAGCGCCAGCAGGACGACGTCGGCGATCGGGTAGGCCAGGTTGGTGGCGACCGAGGCGAGGTCGCCCTCGGTCGCTTCCAGCGCGGGACCGAGCAGGACGGCGACCGCGACGGCACCCGCGCCGAGGGCCCCGACCACGCCGTCGAGCCACATGCTGCCGTGGAAGTGGGCGACCCGCGCCCGGATCAGCGCGACGAGGGCGACGTAGAGCGGGAGGTAGTAGGCCAGGTAGAACCCGTCGGCCAGGGACGGGTACGGCTCCACCTCCATCGGCGCGATCACCAGCGTGTAGACGACGTTGCCCGTGACCCCCAGGGCGAACGCGCACGCCAGGGACCACCAGGCGAGCCGGTCGGTCGGGCTCCGGCGGGCGGCGAGCGCGCACACCACCATGCCGGCCAGGTAGACGGCGTTGTAGAGGACCAGGTCGTAGCCGTGCGCCCAGAACGTCCCGTCGGGACGGTGCCCGATCCCGGTGGCGAACAGCGCGAACGTCACGAGGACGGCTGCCAGCGGCAGCGGGGAACGGCTGCCGGACGAGCCCACCGTGGAGGGCCGGCGACGAGGGATCAGGTGCACGCGGGGTAGATCGGCCGGTCGACGCCGGAATCGAGCGGTCCGCGCCGTCGCCCTCACCCCCGGGGGTGAGAGCGGCCGGCACGGGGCTGCGCCGGCCAGGCGGTAGCATCGGGCGCGTGACCGGGCGGCTCCTGCTTCTCCGGCCGTGCTGACCTGACACGTTCGGACAGCACGGCGACCCCTCCTGCGTGAGGGGTTTTTTCTTGCCCACCCACCGGCACCGCACCGCGCGCACCACGATCCGGGAGCACGAGACGATGAGCCAGACGGACAGCCTGCCCAGCACCGGGCCCGCGGGCGACGGCGTCCCCCCGCACCGGTACACCCCGGCGCTGGCCCAGCGCATCGAGCTGGCCTGGCAGGACCGCTGGGAGGCCGAGGGCACCTTCCACACGCCCAACCCGGTGGGCCGGCTGAGCGCGGGCTTCGACAAGGTCGCCGACCGCCCGAAGTACTTCGCGATGGACATGTTCCCGTACCCGTCGGGTGCGGGCCTGCACGTGGGCCACCCGCTGGGCTACCTCGGCACGGACGTGACCAGCCGGTTCCGCCGCATGGACGGCGACAACGTGCTGCACCCGATGGGCTACGACGCCTTCGGCCTGCCCGCCGAGCAGTACGCCGTCCAGACCGGGCAGCACCCGCGGGTCACCACCGAGGCGAACATCGCCGCGATCAGGGCGCAGCTGCGCCGCCTGGGCGTCGACCACGACGACCGCCGGACCTTCGCCACCATCGACCCGGGCTACTACAAGTGGACCCAGTGGATCTTCCTGCAGATCTTCGGGTCCTGGTTCGACGAGACGCGGAACAAGGCGCGGCCGATCGACGAGCTCGTCGCCGAGCTCGACGCCGGCACGCGCGAGCCGGCCGCCGGCACCAACCCCTCCGGCCGCCCGTGGGCCGAGCTGGACGAGGCCGAGCGGGGTGCCGTCGTCGACGCGCACCGGCTGGCCTACCTGCACGAGGCGCCGGTGAACTGGTGCCCGGGCCTGGGCACCGTGCTCTCCAACGAGGAGGTCACCCCCGACGGTCGCTCCGAGCGGGGCAACTTCCCGGTGTTCCGGCGCCCGCTCAAGCAGTGGATGATGCGGATCACCGCCTACGCCGACCGGCTGCTGGCCGACCTGGACCGGCTGGACTGGTCGGACTCGCTGAAGCTGATGCAGCGCAACTGGATCGGCCGCTCGACGGGCGCGAAGATCCGGTTCGCCGCCGGCAGCGAGACGATCGAGGTCTTCACCACCCGCCCCGACACCCTGTTCGGCGCGACGTACATGGTGCTGGCGCCGGAGCACCCGCTGCTCGGGCAGCTGACCGCCGCCGAGTGGCCGGACGGCACCGACCCGCGCTGGACCGGCGGCGCCGCCACCCCGGCCGAGGCGGTGCGCGAGTACCAGCGGCAGGCCTCCCGGCGCTCGGAGCTGGACCGCCAGGACGCCGGCCGGGAGAAGACAGGCGTCTGGCTGGGCGTCACCGCCGTCAACCCGGTGAACGGCCGCGAGCTGCCGGTGTTCATCGCCGACTACGTGCTGACCGGCTACGGCACCGGCGCGATCATGGCCGTGCCCGGCGAGGACCAGCGCGACTGGGAGTTCGCCAGGGAGTTCGGCCTGGAGATCGTGCCGACCGTCCAGCGGCCGGAGGGCTTCGACGACGCCAGCGGCGCGTACACCGGGCCCGGCGCGATGATCAACTCGGCGAACGAGGAGATCTCGCTGGACGGCCTGGACAAGGCCGAAGCGATCGCCCGGATCACCGAGTGGCTCGTGCAGCGCGGCGCCGGCGAGGCGACCACCACCTACAAGCTGCGCGACTGGCTGTTCAGCCGGCAGCGCTACTGGGGTGAGCCGTTCCCGATCGTCTACGACGAGGACGACCGCCCGGTCGCGGTGCCCACCTCGATGCTGCCGGTGCTGCTGCCCGAGGTCGACGACTACTCGCCCAAGACGTTCTCCGACGACGACGCCGACTCCGCTCCGGAGCCGCCGCTGTCGCGGGCCGGCGAGTGGACGACGGTCGAGCTCGACCTCGGCGACGGGCCGAAGAAGTACCGCCGCGAGACCAACACGATGCCGAACTGGGCCGGGTCGTGCTGGTACTACCTGCGCTACCTCGACCCCGGCGACGACGAGCGGATGGTCGACCCGGAGCTCGAGCGCTACTGGATGGGGCCGCGCGGCGAGGGCGACACCGGCGGCGTCGACCTCTACGTGGGCGGCGTCGAGCACGCGGTGCTGCACCTGCTGTACGCCCGCTTCTGGCACAAGGTGCTGCACGACCTCGGCCACGTCTCCAGCGAGGAGCCGTTCCGCCGGCTGGTGAACCAGGGCTACATCTCGGCCTACGCCTACACCGACGAGCGCGGCTTCTACGTGCCCGCGGCCGAGGTGGTCGAGAAGGACGGGCAGTTCCTCTTCGAGGGCAAGCCGGTCAACCGCGAGTACGGGAAGATCGGCAAGAGCCTCAAGAACATGGTCACGCCGGACGAGATGATCGGCGCCTACGGCGCCGACACCTTCCGGGTGTACGAGATGTCCACCGGCCCGCTGGAGCAGTCCCGGCCGTGGGAGACCAAGGCCGTCGTGGGCTCGCAGCGCCTCCTGCAGCGCATCTGGCGCGTCGTCGTCGACGAGGAGACCGGTGCCGTCCGTGCCGCCGACGTCGCCGCCGACGACGAGACCCAGCGTGCGCTGCACCGGGCCCTCGCCGGGGTGCGGGACGGCTACACAACGCTGCGGTTCAACATCGCGATCGCCCGGATCACCGAGCTGACCAACCACCTGACGTCGGCGTTCGGTGCGTCGTCACCGGTGCCGCGGCCGGTGGCCGAGGCGCTGGTGCTCATGGTCGCCCCGCTGGCCCCGCACCTGGCCGAGGAGCTGTGGTCGCGCCTCGGGCACGAGGAGTCTTCGGCGTGGACACCGTTCCCGGAGGTCGAGCAGCGCTGGCTGGTCGAGGACACGGTGCAGGTCGCCGTCCAGGTCAACGGCAAGGTGCGCGCGCAGGTGACCGTGCCCGCGGACGCGGACGCCGCGGCGCTGGAGGCGGCTGCCCGGGCCGACGAGCGGATCGCCGGGTACCTGGACGGCGCGACGGTCCGCCGGGTCGTCGCCGTCCCCGGCCGGCTGGTCAACTTCGTCCTGTGACGTCGCGATCCTCCGGATCGCACCGCGGCCCCGTGCCGTATTCCTGACGCGCGGAGCCCCGCCGTCGTGTCGAGTGGACCCCGCCGGGGCCCGCTCGGCACGACTCGGCCTCAGTGGGGGTGGATGCGGATGATCTCGTGGCGCTCGCTCTCGCGGCGGGTCAGCCGGTGCCACAGCCGCGACGTGCTGTTGCCGAGGGTGAACTTGAGCCCGTACGCCCGGCGTAGGGCGTCGAGCGCCGCCGGCTGCCCCGTGCGGTCGACGAACTCCGCCGTCCCCTCGACGGCCGGCCCGCGAACCCGGCCGCGGACGTCGCAGGGCACCACCGTCACCCGCTCCGTGTGCCGCAGCCGCTTCACCTTGCCGGAATCCGCGCGGGTCCAGACCACGAGCGTGTCGCCGTCCGGCGCCGCCCACACCGGGGTGGCGACGGGCGCGCCGGTGCGCCGGAACGTGGTGAGGCTGACGTACTCGCTGCGGGGGAGCGGGGTCACGCGGCGGAACCGGCGGGCTGCCCCGTGAGGACCCTCGTCATCGCGTCCTCCACCGGCCGCAGCGCGTCGGCCACGGTCACGTCGCGGCCCAGCTCGGCCGACAGCGACGTCACCCCCGCGTCGGGGATCCCGCAGGGGACGATCGCCCCGAAGGCGCCCAGGTCGGGGTCGCAGTTGAGCGCGAAGCCGTGCATGGTGACGCCGCGGGCCACCCGGATGCCGATGGCGGCCACCTTGCGCTCGGGCCGGTGGCCGCTGCCCGGGGCGTCGGCGGGCAGCCAGACGCCGCTGCGGCCCTCGACCCGGCCGGCGTCCACCCCGAACCCGGCGCACACCTCGATCAGCGCGCCCTCGAGCCGCCGCACGTAGGCGACGACGTCGACCGGGTCGGGCAGCGCGACGATCGGGTACCCGACCAGCTGTCCCGGGCCGTGCCAGGTGATCTTCCCGCCGCGGTCGACGTCGACGACCGGGGTGCCGTCCATCGGCCGCTCGTGCGGCTCGGTCCGGCGGCCGGCCGTGTACACCGAGGGGTGCTCGAGCAGCAGGAGGGTGTCGGGTACCTCGCCGGCCACCCGCTGCGCGTGCAGCTCGCGCTGCCGCGCCCAGGCGTCCTCGTAGGGAACGGTTCCGGCGTGCACCACGCGCAGCTCAGCCACGGACCCAGCCTATGCCCGTGGCACGCCAGGCGGCGTGGGGCGATCCGGGTCTCCACCGCGGTGCCGTCGGCGCCCCGCTCCACCCGGTAGCCCGCCGCACCGGGGCGGTCGGCCACCACCTCCACCAGGTCGGTGCCCCGGTAGACCAGCCCGGCGCCGTCGTCGGTGGCGTGGCCGCCGGGCAGCGTGCCGTCGGCGACCAGCCGGTGGTACAGCGGGCGACGCTGCTCCTCGGAGTCGTAGTGGACTTCTGAAGACACTTTGAAACTGTCGGAGGTCGTCCGCTCAACGACTGATCCGGGGCCTCTGTTGAGTGCCACCTTCGAGCGTTGCCGCGAGGGCGCCTACCCGTGCTGCGGGACTTCCTGAACCAGAGGGAGGGCCGGGCGCTCACGAGCGAACACTTGGGATTGCTGTCGATTCAGTTGACACTCGATCCGTGGGACGTGGTCCCGCGAGGAGGATGTCACTGTGCCCGAGAAGTTTCCCGCCCGAGTTCAAGCGTGACGTCGTCCGGGTCGCCCGTAGGGGCGATCTGTGCCACGCCGAGGTCGCTGCCGACTTCGACATCTCGGTGGAGTCGGTCCGTCGCTGGTGCCGGCAGGCCGACATCGACGACGGTGTCGTCGATGGCCAGACCAGTGTCGAGCAGAACGAGCTGGTGCAGCTGCGCCGGGACAAGCGGCGCCTGGAGATGGAGAACGAGATCCTGCGCCGTGCGGCGGCCTACTTCGCCGCGGGCAGCCTCCCAGAATGAGTTACCCGCTGGTCCGCGACCTGGCCGCCGAGGGTATCCCGGTGCGGCTGGCCTGCGGGGTTGCTCGGACACTCGAGGCAGGCCTACTACGCGTGGCTGGCCAACCCGGTCAGCGAGCGTGAGTTGCAGGACGCCTACCTGACCAACGCCCTGATCGACACCTACAGCGACGACCCGGAGTTCGGCTACCGGTTGTTGGCCGACGAGCTCGAGCGCGCCGGCCACACGGTCGGCGCGCGCCGGGTCTGGCGGCTGTGCTCGCAGCAGAAGCTGTGGTCCAACACCGTGCGCAAAGGTCGCCGGGGCACCGGCAAGACCCCCGGTCCGGCGGTGCACGATGATTACGTGCAGCGCCAGTTCTCTGCGCATGCACCAGACCGGGTGTGGGTCACCGACATCACCGAACACCCCACCACCGAAGCCATGCTTTACTGCTGCGCGATCAAGAACCTATTCAGCTAGCGGATCGTCGGCTACGCCTTGGACGAGCGGATGACCGCTCAGCTCGCCGTCACCGCGCTGCGCACGGCCGTGGCCCGCCGCCGGCCGGCGGGGGTCGTAGTCGTTCACAGCGACCGCGGGTCGCAATTTCGAGCAAGATCCTTCCGGGCCGTCCTGGCCGCCGCCGGTCTGCAAGGGTCGATGGGCCGAGTCGCTTCCGCCGGCGACAACGCCGCCATGGAGTCCTGGCACGCCCTGCTGCAGAAGAACGTCCTCGACCGCCGCCGCTGGCGCACCCGCGACGAGCTGCACCAGGCGATCGTGTTCTGGATCGAGCACACCTACAACCGCCGCCGACGGCAACGCGCACTCGGCAAGCTCACCCAGGTCGAGTATGAACTCGCCTTCACCACTCAAGCCGCAGTCGCGGCATGATCAACCCAACCGCTGTCAATTGAACCCAGCAATCCCCAGCTCGATCGCGGGGGACAAGGGGTGGCTGTCTGCCTCGATGCGCAGGTCGATCGGAAGGCCGGCTTCCTCCACCGATGCGGCCAGCGTGCGCAGATCGGTCAGGGACGGCAGCGGCGCCCAGGAGGGGAGGGATCGTCGCGCAGCAGGCCCAGCAGCACGCCCATCTCCCCGATCGCCTGGTGCCCGGTCGTCCGGATGAACTCCAGGACCTCGCAGGCGCGAGATGGAGTGGCTGGCGCCGGCGTTACCCGTCCGGCGCGCCGACGGACCAGTCCGGGCTGTTGCCGGCCAGGAACGCCTCGAAGCCTCGACGCGCTTCGTCCGAAATCCTCGCAGAGCAGTGATCGCGTGCCAACTGCTCGAGTACCGGGTCGTCGAGGCCGCCCCCGTGGCTGAAGCGCCCAATGATCCTCTTCGTCGTCCTCATCGCAGCGGGCCCGTTTCGCAGCAGTTGTGCCACCACGTCGTCGACGCGGCGATCCAGCGCCTCTTCGGGCACCACCTCGTGCACCAGACCGATCCGTCGAGCTTCCGAGGCGTCGAAGCGTTCTCCTGTCAGGGCGTAGCGACGGACCTGCCGTACGGAGATGGCGTCGTTCAACTGGGGGATGATGAAGCCTGGGGTCAGCCCCCACCGGACTTCGGCGATGGAGAAGGTAGCGGTGTCGGCCGCGATCACCATATCGCATGCAGAGGCCATTCCGGTTCCGCCGCCGAAACAGGCGCCTCGGACGACTGCCAGAACAGGGACGGGCAAGGAGCCCAGCTCCATGAACGCCCGCGCGGCCGTGCGCGAACTCTCGAGCGCGGCGGCCTCCCCGGCTTCTCGCACCTTCGCCATCCACCGCAGGTCCGCCCCCGCCTGGAAGTGCTGTCCCGCGCCACGAAGCACCACGACTCGTGCGTCGGGAAGGTCCTCGGACACCGTCCTCACGGCGGATCGCAAGGCGTCTATCAGCTCTTGGTCGTACGCGTTGCCGAGCGAGGGGCGGTTCAGCGTGATGGTCACGACACCGCCCGCATCGACATGGAAGAGCACCGGCGCTGGGCTGGTGGGGCTAGTCACCCGTCCCTCCCTCCGCGATTGACGGCGATGCCGGAAGAGGCGAGGGCACACCGGGGGGCTGAAGTTCCTCCCTCACTATCTCCAGGAACCGTCGCAACAACGGGGAGTCGTCGTCCTTTCGCCACGCCATGACGAGATCTGTCTCCAGGGGCGGCCCCTTCAGGGGACGATGCACGGCGCCTGTCACGGTGATGTGGTGACACGACTGGGGCACCAGCGCCACGCCGAATCCGGCAGCGACGAAACTGACCAGGGTGGCCGTCTGTGACACCTCTTGCACGATCCGGGGGGAGAAGCCCGCGTCGGCACACGCCTGGATGGTCAGGTCGTAGAACGTCGAACCCCACCGACCGGGCAGACTCAGGAACGCCTCCTCTGCCAGGTCCCGCAGATCGACGGCCGCTTCCTTGGCCAGCCGGTGATCCGCGGGAAGTACGATCGTCAGCGGCTCGGTCTCGACGACGCGGGTGCTGAGCTCGGGTACGGCGAAGACGAGCCGGCCGAATCCCACGTCGAGCCGGCCGTCCAACAGGGCCTCCACCTGGGCGGGCGTCAGCATCTCCCCTTGTGCGACAAGAGCAGCGGCCGGCGCTCTCTTCCTGAAGGCGGCAGCGATCCGGGGCAGCAGCGCATACGTCGCAGAGCCGGTGAATCCGATGGTGAGCGTACCGGTCAGACCCTGCGCGGCGCGTACCGCGATCCCATGGGCTTCGTCGACGGACTTGAGGATCGTGTAGGCCTGGTCCATCAGCGCCTGCCCTGCCGCGGTGAGCTTGACGCTGCGCGTGGTGCGGACGAACAGGTCCACGCCGAGCTCACGCTCGAGTTGCCGGATCTGCTGGCTCAACGGCGGCTGCTGGATGTGGAGGCGTTGGGCTGCTCGATTGAAATGCAACTCCTCGCCTACCGTCACAAAGTAGCGGAGATGCCGTAGTTCCACGCGCTCAACCTTCCACAGGCGCCCGGGCGGCACGTTCGCGCTCCCCGACTTCCAAGCGGTCCCGACCGCCGGGTCCCGGGTCGAGACCGCGGTCGGAGCGGAAGGGATGTCCCGCCGGTCACCTCGGGCACTGCTCCCGCCGCGAAGGCTGGGGCGGACGGCCTCCGCTTCCACGGCGGAGAGCCGTGTCCGCCGCTAGGGGCCAAGGTGCGGGCAGTTATCCCCACCACGGGCCGACCTCTGGCGGGCAGTGACCGGGCCCTCGGGGACCGACTCCACGTCATCACCGGAACGGGAGGACCTGCAACACCCGTGCGCACGAAGACAAGGCAGCCGGGGTCGGTCTCGACGTGTTCGCCTGCAACAGGAGGCAGGATCGGTTCGTGAGGAGCGCGCGGTCGGCGCCTTTCACCACGAGCAGATCCGGCTGCCCCGCCGGGGTCACCGGTCCTCTCCCTGTACCGGGCGGATCGACCCGTCGGCGACCATCTCCGCGATGTCGTCCGCGCCGAAGCCCAGCTGGCCGAGCACGTCAAGGGTGTGCTCACCCAGGACGGGCGGAGCCGTCCGGATGGTCGGCGGTGTGCGCGACAGTTTGACCGGCGACCCGAGGCTGCGGATGCGGCCGATCGACGGGTGGTGCTGCTCAATGATCATCTCCCTCTCGAGGACGACCGGGTCCTGCAGCGCGTCTGCCACTGTGTTCACTGGGGCCGCCGGGATGCCGGCTTCGTTGAGCTTCGTGTCCCAGTGGTGGGTGATGTCGGTGGCGAGGACCCGCTCGATCTCGACGCGGAGCTCCTCCCGGTGTTGCACCCGAACGCTGTTCGTGCTGAAGCGCGGGTCGTCTGCCAGATGGTCCGCTCCGATGGCCGCCGCGAGCCTGCCGAACATGCGGTCGTTCCCGGCGGCGAGCATCAGGAGGCCGTCCTTCGTGTGGAACGCCTCCGACGGAACGATGCTCGGGTGGCCGGTGCCGTAGCGCTGCGGCAGCTCCCCGTTGGCGAACCAGGCGCCCGCGACGTTGGTCAGCCACGAGACCTGAGCGTCGAGCAGTGAGATGTCCAGCCACTGGCCCTTGCCCGAGACCTGCTTGTGGTGCAAGGCCGTCAGGATCCCTATGACGGCCCACATGCCGGCGCTGATGTCCGCCGTTGCGACCCCCACTCGCGCCGGTTCCCGGTCGGGAAGGCCGGTGATGCTCATCAGCCCGCTGCGGGCCTGCATGACCGGGTCGTAGCCAGGCCTCTTCGCCTCCGCCCCCGACTGTCCGTATCCGCTGATCGACGCGTAGACCAGGCCGGGGTTGTCGGCGGAGAGGTCGGCGTACCCGAGCCCCAGGTCCGCTGCGACGCCGGGCCGGAAGTTCTCCACCACCACGTCCGCCTGTGCGGCGAGGCGTCGAACCACCGCCTTGCCGCTGGGCGTCTTCAAGTTGATCGCAAGACTCTTCTTGTTGCGGTTGACGCTCAGGTAGTACGCCGCTTCCTGTCCCACGAAGGGAGGGCCCCAGTGCCGCGTGTCGTCACCCCGTGCGGGTTCCTCGATCTTGATGACGTCGGCGCCGAGGTCGGCCAGGATCATCGTCGCGAACGGTCCGGAGAGGACGCGGGTGAGATCGATGACGCGGATGCCCTCCAGCGCTCCTGCGCTCTGCCCGCCGTGCTCGTCACTCACCGTAGACACCGCCGTCCCTTCCCAGAGACCGACCACCGTCGATCACCAGGTTGGTACCGGTGATGTAGCCGGCGTAGTCGCTCAGCAGGTAGGTGGCGCCGTGAGCGACCTCGTCCCGGGTTGCCTGTCGCTTCAAGGGGATCGCGCGGACCTGCGCCTCCCATTCGCCCGGCTTGTTGAACAGGTGGTCCATGGCCCCTGTGTCCGCCGTCGGGCCGGGGGTGAGGACGTTGACCCGGATGCCTTGCTGCGCCCAGGCTGCGCCGAGGGACTTCGTCATGGCGAGCACGCCGGCCTTGGCGCTCGTCGAGTGGACGGTGGAGGGGCCCCCGATCATCGATGCGGTGGTTCCGATGTTGAGAATCGACCCGCCGGTGCCGGCGGTGATCATGCGTTGCCCCACCAACTGGGTGAAGTTCCACGTTCCGTCGAGAACGATCCTTACCACGGCCGACCACCCGTTGGGGGACAGGTCCTCGGGACGTGCCTGGAAGTTCCCGGCTGCGCTGTTGACGAGATGGTGGACGGCTCCAAACTCGTCGACCACGGCACTCACGATCTC
This sequence comes from Blastococcus sp. SYSU DS0539, assembly GCF_054050855.1. NCBI lineage: Bacteria > Bacillati > Actinomycetota > Actinomycetes > Geodermatophilales > Geodermatophilaceae > Blastococcus > Blastococcus sp. SYSU DS0539. The sequence continues at coordinate 114,917 of NZ_JBJHAF010000008.1, forward strand.
CGCGGCCCGGTCGCGATCCCGCACGTCCCCGGCGTAGGTACGGACCCGCACCCCTTCGGCCTGCATCTTCTCCGCCGCGACGCTCAGCGCATCGGGACGTCGACCCACCAGGACGACGGTGGAGCCGAGCCGCCCCAGTTCGCCCGCGATGGCCTCGCCGATGCCGGAGCTTCCCCCGGTAACGATCGAGACCCGATCGTTGAACGTGCCCTTGCTTAGCATGGAAGGAAACCCCTCTGATGGCCTGATGTCGGGCGGCCCTCGTCGCAGCGGATGTCTGCATGGATGGACGACCCTTACGCTAGGGCGAGGCACTGATACGGGCAAATACCCGCGTGTTCGGCGTTTGATACATCAAACGTCCCTTTAGGCGTGAGCCTCATGGAAAATTGATATGTCGAAGGCTTCAGACTGGGTCCCAGTCAGATACTTCACATACCTTGCCCCCGCGCCCATGCTGGTCTCCGCCAGCTGTGCCGTCGCTCACACAGAGCAAGGGGAGAAGTCGATGAGGACAACGAAGCCCGTCAGGAGTCTGGCCGCCGTCGCGGCGCTCGCCATCCTCACCGCGTGCGGCGGGACCGCCAGTGAGTCAGACGCGTCCGGTGATCCAGGCGCGTCCGAGGAGTTCCCCACGAAGAGGTTGCGGATCGTGGTGCCGTATCCCGCCGGAGGCGGTACGGACATCGCCGCTCGCGGTGTCGCTCCGTGCATGGAGGAGGCATTGGGACAGAGCGTCATCGTCGAGAACAAGGCCGGTGGAAGCGGTGCGTTGGGGACCCAGGAACTCCTGACCCAGCCTGCTGACGGATACACGATGGAGGTCGTGCTCACGTCCAACGCGGTCGTGACCCCTCTCTCCAACGACGTCGGTTACACGCTCGAGGACTTCCGGGGCGTCGGCCAGATCGCGGAGTACCCCTACGTCCTGTTCACGTCACCGGACTCCCCGTACTCCAGCGCGCAGGAGCTGCTGGAGGCAGCGCAGACCGGCGCCACGTTCATCGCGGCGGCGCCCGGCGCGGCCTCCCAGGGCACCATCGAGCTCGAGCGCATCGCTGCCGAGGGCCTTGACTTCACGATCGTGCCGTTCGATGGCACGGCCGGGGTGAAGACGGCAGTCGTCGGTGGCAACGCCGACGTCGGAATCGCAGTGGTCGACGAGGACATCCTCGCGCAGCACGAGCAGGGAACGCTCAATGTGCTGGCCACCGTGGGGGACGAGCGAGTGGACTACTTGTCCGACGTGCCGGCGATCAACGAGTTCGAGGGCTTCGAGGACCTGGGCCAGGGAACGTCCTACATCGGCTTGGTGGTGCCTGCTGATACGCCTGACGACGTGACCTCGACGCTGGAGTCGACGTTGGAGCAGTGCCTGCAGGACGAGCAGACCGTGGAACGGATCGGTGAGGAGTTCGTGACGCCGGAATTCACCGACGGCGAGGCGCTGATGTCGTCGTTCCAAGCGCAGTCGGAGGCGTACGCCGAGGCGGCCCAGAAGTGACCGGACCCGGCCGCGCGATCTCGGCAGCGCCGGCACCGTGAATCAGCTCTTCCGGCTGGGAGGCGTCCGCACGTCTGTTCCTTGAGCGTGCCTGCGCATCCATCCGTCGACTCCGGCCGCTTGTCCCTCGGGATGACGGCCGAGTCGCCCCCCGGGGGCGGCCGCTGGCGTGTGACCTCAACGCCGCCGGGCAGGTCCTTGGTCGTGGCACGGTTCCCGGGGCCGTGGGGCGGTCCGATGGGCCCGGATTCGGCGCGGGAACCCTGCTAGTGCCGCGGCTGCCAACCTTCGCCCGCGTCGTCGACACACCGGGGGAGGTGCCGTGCTGAGGTCCTGAGTGGGTGGACCGTTTCGTTTGTCTGATCCTGTCTTCCCCGCAGGAGATGCGAGATGGTGCATCGCGTGCAGGTCCGGGCCATCGGCAACGACGAGGGCAACAAGCTGTTGCGGATCGTGCGCCGCAGCAGCGGATCGGTGGTGACCTGGCGAAGAGCGCAGATGGTGCTGCTGTCGGCTCAGGGCATGGCGGTGCCGCAGATCGCCGAGGTGACCTTCAGCAGCGCCGATCGGGTGCGGCACGTGCTGCACAACTTCGACGCCGACGGCTTCGATTCGCTGAAACCGAAGTGCGCCGGCGGGCGGCCACCGAAGTTCGACCTGGCTCAACGCGCGGAGATCAAGAAGATCGCGCTGCCACGCCCGGCCGATCACGGGCTGCCGTTCTCGGTCTGGAGCCTGTCGAAGCTGGCCGACTTCCTGGTCGCCGAGGGGGTGGTCGACGACATCTCCCACGAGGGCCTGCGCACGCTGCTGCGCGACCAAGGTGGCTCCATTCCAAGCCTGCCGCGCGGCCGGGGCGCCTGTGGACAACGCCGGCACGGGCCGCCCGGATCGGCCTACGGTCCCCGGCATGTCCGTCGTCCCGCCGTCCGGTCCCGGTGCCGCTCCGCCGCCCGCCGTCCCCGGCTACGCCCTCGAGGCGCTGCTCGGCCGGGGCGCCTCCGGGGAGGTGTGGCGGGCCGTGCCGCGCGGGGGTGGGGCGCCCGTCGCGGTGAAGGTGCTGGTGGCCGGCGACCCCGAACGCCAGGCGCGCGAGGCCGCCCTGCTGGGCGAGCTGGACCACCCGCACCTGGTGCGGCTGCACGAGGTGGTGCACCAACCCCGTCGCGGCGGGGCGCCGCGGGTCGCGCTGGTGCTCGACCTGCTCGCCGGCGGCAGCCTGGCCGACCTGCTGGGCCGGCGCGGGCGGCTGCGCCCCGGCGAGGTGGTCACCGCGATCGCGCCGGTGGCGGCGGCCCTGTCGCACGCCCACGCCCACGGCGTGGTGCACGGTGACCTGTCCCCGGGGAACGTCGTCTTCACCGCCGAGGGGCGGCCGGTGCTCACCGATCTGGGTGTGGCCCGCGTGCTCGGGGAGACCGCGGCCGCGGAGGTCACCCCCGCCTACGTCGACCCGGCCGTGGCCCGCGGCGGGGCGCCCGGCCCCGCGTCGGACGTCTTCGGGGTCGCCGCGGCCGCCTTCCACGCGCTGACCGGCATCGCGCCGTGGAACGCTGCGACCCCCGCCGACACGCTCGCCGTGGCGGCGGAGGGCCACCTGCCCGACCTCGCCGAGCTCGCCCCGGACGCCCCGGCCGAGTTGATCGGGGTCATCCGCCGCGGGCTGTCCGCCGATCCGCACGCCCGGGGCGACGCGGCGGCGTTCGCGCTGGACCTGCGGCACGCCTGCCGGCCGGAGCCGGTGGCGCTCTCGGCCGGGCCGCGGCCGGGCGGCGGACGCCCCGACGTACGGACCGATCTCACCCACGTGGTGCCCGGCCGCCGTCCCCGGCCGGCACCGGCCGTCGTCGAGGAACCTCGCCGGGGCCGCCGGCGGGCCCGGCGTCCCGGAACCGCGACCGGTCCGCTCGCCGGGGGCCTGCTGGTCGCGGCCCTGGTGGTGGCGGCGCTGGCGGTCACGGCGTGGGCGGGCACGCGCTGGGGCGGCGGCGACCCGGCGGGCACCTCCCCGGCCGCGGCTGTCGAGACGCAGCCGACGGGCACCGCCTCGCCGCCGCCCACCCCGGTCGCGGACGAGCGGGAGCTGCCGGAGACCGCGGCGCCGGCCGGCCCCGACGAGTGGCGTGCGCTGGTGGCGCAGCTGTACGCGCGGCGGGCGGAGGGGCTCAGCGGCGCGCCGGCGCGGCTGCGGGACGTCTACCCCGCCGGCAGCCCGTTGCTCGCCGCGGACGAGGAGCACGCGCGGCGGCAGGCGGCGGCGGGGGAGGTGCTGCGCGGCTTCGCTCCGGCCGTGGTGGAGCTCGCCGTCACCGAGGCCGCCCCCGGCCGGGCGGAGCTGCTGCTCACCGACCGGTGGCCGGACTACCGCGTCGTGCCCGCCGCCGATCCGGCCGGCGTCCCGCTGCGCACGGTGACCGGACGGCCCGACGCCGAGGTGCGCATGGTGCTCGTCCGCACGCCCGCCGGCTGGCGGATCGACCGGGCCGAGCGGGTGGGGTGAGCGGACCGGGGGCGCGGGGAGGTCAGGGGGTGCGGGGAGGTCAGCGCCGCTCGACGGCGGCGCGCACGGCGGAGTCGACGTCGCGGTGCGCGAAGCGGTACCCGGCCTCGGTGAGCCGCGCCGGCACCGCCCGCTGCCCGGCGAGGACGCCGACGTCGGCGAACTCCCCGAGCACGATCCGCAGCGCGGGGGCGGGCACCGGCAGCACCGTCGGCCGGTGCAGCACCCGGCCCAGGGCGGCGGTGAACTCGGCGTTGGTCACCGGCTCGGGGCCGCAGAGGTTGACCGGCCCCGGCACCGGGTGGGTGAGCAGGAACCGGATGGCGCCGATCTCGTCCTCCTGGTTGATCCAGGGGACGTACTGCCGGCCGGAGCCCAGCCGCCCGCCGACACCGGCGCGGAACAGCGGCAGCATCCGCCCGAGCAGCCCGCCCTGCCCGAGCACGAGGCCGGTGCGCAGGGTGGTCACCCGCACGCCGGCGTCGGCGGCCGGTGCGGTCGCGCCCTCCCAGGCCACGCAGACCCGGGCCAGGAAGTCGTCCCCGGCCGGGTCGGACTCGTCGACGACGCGGTCGCCGGTGTCGCCGTACCAGCCGACCGCGGATCCGTTGAGCAGCACCCGCGGCCGGTCCGGGTCGGTGCCCGCCACGTCGGCCAGGGCCTCGCTCAGCGTGGCGGTGGTGTCCACCCGGCTGCTGAGCACCGCCTGCTTGTGACCCTCGCTCCAGCGCCGGTCGCCGACCCCGACGCCGGCCAGGTTGATGACGGCATCGACGTCGCGGAGCAGCGCCGGGTCGATCCGCCGGTGCTGGGGGTCCCAGCGGTGCTCCTCGGCGCTCCGCGGGGTGCGGCGCACCAGCTGGGCCACCTCGTGGCCGTCGGCCCGCAGGGTGGGCAGCAGGGCGCTGCCGATCATCCCGGACGCACCGGACACGGCGATCTTCATGCGGGACTCCCCAGCGGGCGCGGGTGCTGACGGCAGAAAGGGCTCGGGGCCCCGGTGGTCACCGGGGCCCCGAGCGGAGGTGCATCAGGCGAGACCGAGCTCGCCGTGGAACTGACCGGCCTCCAGGCGTTCCCGGACCGTGGTGAGGAACCGGGCGGCGTCGGCGCCGTCGACGATCCGGTGGTCGTAGGTGAGGGCCAGGTACACCATGGAGCGCACGGCGATGACCTCGCCGAGCTCGGCGTCCTGCACCACGACCGGCCGCTTCACGACCGAGCCCGTGCCGAGGATGGCCACCTGCGGCTGGTTGATGATCGGCGTGTCGAACAGGGCGCCGCGGCTGCCGGTGTTGGTCAGCGTGAACGTCCCCCCGCCGAGCTCGTCCGGCGTCACCTTGTTCGTGCGGGTGCGCTCGGCGAGGTCGGAGATCTTCCGCGCCAGCCCGCCGAGGCTCAGGTCACCGGCCTCGTGGATGACCGGGACCAGCAGGCCCCGCTCGGTGTCGACGGCGACGCCGAGGTTCTCGCTGTCGTGGTAGGTCACCGTGCCGGCCTCGAGGTCGATCGAGGAGTTCACCGACGGGTGCTGCTTGAGGGCCTCGACCGCCGCCTTCGCGAAGAACGGCAGGAACGACAGCTTCACGCCCTCGCGGGCCTCGAAGTCGCCCTTCGCCTGCTGCCGGAGCTGCGCGATGCGGGTGACGTCGGCCTCCACGACCGTGGTGAGCTGGGCGCTCACCTGCAGCGACTCCACCATGCGGCGGGCGATCACGCCGCGCAGCCGGGAGAGCTTCTCGGTACGGCCGCGGACCGAGGTGTCCGGCGTGGCGGCCGGCGACGGCGTGCGGGCGCCACCGGAGGCGGCCGGGGCCGACGCGGCGGGCTGCGCGGGGGCCGGGGCGGCGGACTTCTCGGCGGCCGCGAGCACGTCCTGCTTGCGGATGCGCCCGCCCACGCCGGTGCCCGAGATGGCGTTGAGGTCGACCTTGTGCTCGGCGGCCAGCCGGCGCACCAGCGGCGTCACGTACTGACCACCGCCGTCACCGGACGGGGCGGACGGCGCCTGCGGGGCCACCTGCGGGGCGGGTGCCGAGGTCGGCGAGTCCGACGGCTGGGCGCCGCTGGCGCCGTAGTCGCCACCGGGCTGGGCGCTGGCGGGGTCGGCCTCCTTCGCCTTGGGCGCAGCCTGCGGCTCCGGCTCGGCCGGGGCCTCCTGCTTCGGGGCCCCCTGCTGCGGCGCGGGGGCGTCGCCGCCGCCGGACGCACCCGTGCCGATCACGGCCAGCTGGGCGCCGACGTCGACGGTCTCGTCCTCGTTGACCGTGATCTCCAGCAGCGTGCCGCTGACCGGCGCCGGGATCTCGGTGTCGACCTTGTCGGTGGACACCTCCAGCAGCGGCTCGTCGGCGGTGATCTCGTCGCCGACGGCCTTGAGCCAGCGGGTGACGGTGCCCTCGGTGACGCTCTCGCCGAGCGCCGGCATGGTGACGGGGGTGCCCTCGCCGCCGCCGGAGCCACCCGCGCCGCCGGCGTCCGCGGCCTGGGCCGGCTGGGGCTCGGGCTCCGCCGCGGGCTCCTCCTGCTCCTCGCCGGAGCCGGCGTCCTCGACCTGCTGGTCGGGGGACTGCGGCGTGCTCTCCGCGTCCTCGGCGGAGGCGGGCGGACTGCCGGCGCCCTCGTCGCCGTCACCGCCGCCGATGACGGCCAGCTCGGCGCCGACGTCGACGGTCTCGTCCTCGGCCACCAGGATCTTGGTGAGCACGCCGGCGGCCGGCGAGGGGATCTCGGTGTCGACCTTGTCGGTCGACACCTCGAGGAGGGGCTCGTCGACCTCGACCTGGTCACCCTCCTGCTTGAGCCATCGGGTGACGGTGCCCTCGGTGACGCTCTCGCCCAGGGCGGGCATGGTGACGGAGGTCGGCATCGGGGCAGTGCTCCTTCTGGCGCTGGGTGGGTGGGGGTGGTGCGAGATCAGCCGTGCACGTGGAGCGGCTTGCCGGCGAGCGCGAGGTGCGCCTCGCCGAGCGCCTCGCTCTGCGTCGGGTGCGGGTGGATGAGGCTGGCGACGTCGTCGGCCTCGGCCTCCCAGTTGTAGATCAGCTGGGCCTCGGCGATCAGCTCGCCGACGCGGCTGCCGACCATGTGGATCCCGACGACGGGGCCGTCGGGCGACTGGACGAGCTTGACCGCGCCGGTGGTCTTCAGGATCTGGCTGCGGCCGTTGCCGGCGAGGTCGTAGGTGAGGGTCTTGACCTCGCCGTAGCGCTCCTTGGCCTGCGCCTCGGTGAGGCCGACCGAGGCGACCTCGGGGTCGGAGTAGGTGATCCGCGGGACGCCGGCGTAGTCGATGGGGGCCGGCTCCAGCCCGGCCACCCGCTCGGCGACGAGGATGCCCTCGCCGAAGCCGACGTGGGCCAGCTGCAGGGTCGGCACCAGGTCGCCGACGGCGGAGATCGTGGGGATGTTCGTGCGCATGTACTCGTCGACGAGGACGTAGCCGCGCTCCATCGCGACGCCCACCTCCTCGTAGCCGATGCCGGAGCTGACCGGGCCGCGGCCGACGGCGACGAGCACCAGCTCGGCCTCCAGCTCCTTGCCGTTCTCCAGCGTCACCTTCACGCCGTCGTCGGTGGTCTGCACGCCGGACACCTTGTTGCCCAGCTCGAAGCCGATCCTGCGGCGGCGGAAGGCGCGCTCCAGCAGCTTCGAGGAGGACTCGTCCTCCAGCGGCACGAGGTGCGGGAGGCCCTCGACGATGGTGACGTCGACGCCGAAGGACTTCCACGCGCTGGCGAACTCGCAGCCGATGACGCCGCCGCCCAGGATGATCGCCGAGCTGGGCACCCGGTCCAGCTGCAGGGCGTCCTCGCTGGTGATGACCTTGCTGCCGTCGAGCTCGATGCCCGGGAGCGTGCGCGGGTAGGAGCCGGTCGCCAGCAGGACGTGCTTGCCCTCGTACGTCTGGCCGTCCACCTCCACGGTGGTGGGGGACGTCAACCGGCCCTCGCCCTCGACGTAGGTGATCTTGCGGGCCTTCACCAGGCCCTGCAGGCCCTTGTAGAGCCTGGAGACGACGCCGTCCTTGTAGCTGTTGACGCCGTCCATGTCGATGCCGGCCAACGACGTCTTGACGCCGAACTGCTCGCCCTCGCGGGCCAGGTCGGCGACCTCGCCGGCGTGCAGCAGCGCCTTGGTCGGGATGCAGCCGCGGTGCAGGCAGGTGCCGCCGACCTTGTCCTTCTCGATGAGGACCACGGTCAGGCCGAGCTCGGACGCGCGGAACGCCGCGGCGTAGCCGCCCGAGCCACCGCCGAGGATGACCAGGTCGGCGGGGGAGGTGGGTGCGCTCACGGGTGCTCCTCGAATGCGACGGACGGCGTCCCCGCTCGAGCGGGCGGGGGCTGCTGCCCATCCTGCCACTCCGGGAACGACCTGGCCGGTAGCGCCGTTGCCCTCGCGGGCGTCGCGGTGACGACTGCGGCCACGGCAGGACGGAGAGGCCGATGGGGTTGTTCGACCGATGGCGCGGCCGCCGTGGGCGTGCCGGCGGTGCCGGCCGCCCCACGCTGGACCGCGGCTCGCAGCGCGCCGACCTCAGCCACCTGGAGCAGTTCGTGGCCAGCCGGCGGGGGGTCGAGGGCTACGTGGAGCCCCGGACGGCGGTCACCGAGGCGACCATCGTGCTGGTCGCGGCCGACGGCGAGTGGACCCGCCGGCGGATCGACGGGCCCGACGTCGCCCGCCGGCTGTCGAAGGACCTGGCCATCCCGGTGTACGACGCCCAGGTGACCGGCTACCCCCAGCGCATGCGCGACTGGAGCGCCCGCCAGAAGCGGCTGTGACACGGCGATCCTCCGGATCGCACCGCGGCCAGGTGCCGTCCCCTGGCCGCGGTGGAGCCGCTTCGTCGTCCCTGCGCGGACCCCTCCGGGGCCCACTCGGGACGACCACCGCGTCGGCTCAGGTGTCGGCGATGAGGGCCTCGATCGTCGCGAGCAGGGTGCGGACCGGGACGCCGGTGCCCCCCTTGGGCGTGTAGCCCCAGGGCGCGGCGGTGTTGTAGCTGGGCCCGGCGATGTCGATGTGCGCCCACGGCAGCCCGGCCGGCACGAACTCGGCGAGGAAGTGCCCGCCCACGAGCATCCCGCCGAGCCGGTCGGTGTTGGCGTTGACGAAATCCGCGACCGTCGAGTCCAGACCCTTGCGCAGCTCCGCCGGGAGCGGCATCGGCCACATGGACTCGCCGCTGCGCTCCGACGCGGCGATCACCGCGTCGCGCAGGTCGTCGCTGCCCATGACGCCCGAGGTCCGCCCGCCGAGGGCGACCATCTGCGCGCCGGTGAGGGTGGAGGTCTCCAGCAGGACGTCGGGGGAGTCCTCCGCGGCGCGGGCGATCGCGTCGGCCAGCACGACCCGGCCCTCGGCGTCGGTGTTCGTGATCTCCGCCTTCTTGCCGTTGCGGAAGGTGACCACGTCGGCCGGCCGGTAGGCGGTGCCGCTGGGCAGGTTCTCCGCCATCGGCACGGTGGCGACGACGTCCACGGGCAGGCCGAGCTGCGCGACGAGGCACACGGTGGCGATCACGGCGGCGGCGCCGGCCATGTCGCTCTTCATGTCCTCCATCTTCGCGGCGGGCTTGATCGAGATGCCGCCGCTGTCGAAGGTGATGCCCTTGCCGACCAGGGCGATCTTCTTGCGCGCGCCCGTGCCCGCGTAGGACAGGCGCAGCAGCCGCGGCTTGCGGGTCGATCCGCCGCCGACGGCGAGGATGCCGCCGTAGCCGCCGGCCGCCAGCGCGTCCTCGTCGAGGATCTCCGCCGTCAGCCCGAGCTTCTCCCCGGCGGCGGCGCCACGCGCGGCCAGCTCGGCCGGGTACAGGTCGTTCGGCGGGGTGTTGACCAGGTCGCGCACCAGGGCGACGGCGTCGGCGACGGCGCGGACCCGGCGCAGGGCCGCCTCGGCGGCACCGGCCCCGGGCACGACGACGGTGAACTCGCTCGGCGGGGCAGGGCGGTCGGCGGGCAGCTGCGACTTGTAGGCGGTGAACTCGTAGGCGCCGAGCAGGGCCCCCTCGCCGACGGCGTGCAGCCGCTCGGCGTCGGGCGTCCCGCCGACGGCGGCGAGCAGGCTCACCACGGACCGGCGGCCGCCCAGCGCACGGCTGGCCGCGCCGGCGGCCCGGCGGAGGGCCTCGGTGCGGTAGCCGCCGGTCGGCTCGGGCGCGCCGAGGCCGACGACGGCGACCACGGGGAAGGGGCCCTGGCCGAAGGAGGGCAGCCGGGTGACCTCGTCCTCGGCGCCGCGGACGCCCAGGTCGGCCAGCGCGGGGAGCAGCCGGCCGCCGAGCAGGCGGTCGACGGCCTCCGCACCGGGGGTGGGGAGCGGCCCGTCGGGGCCCTTCCCGACGGCGACGACGACGGCGTCGCCGGTCAGCTTCTCGAGCGGGTGGTCGGTGGCGGAGATCGTCGGCGGCACCGCTCGATCCTAGGTGTCCGGCTAGCGTGCCTCCCGTGACCCCGCAGACGTCCCCCCTGCACGACCGGCACCTGGCGGCCGGGGCCAAGCTCGCCGACTTCAGCGGCTGGTCGATGCCGATCGAGTACGCCGGTGGAGGGGTGCTGGCCGAGCACGCCGCCGTGCGCGACGGGGTGGGCCTGTTCGACGTCTCCCACCTGGGCACGGGGACGGTGCGCGGGCCCGGCGCCGCCGCGTTCGTGGACACCTGCCTGACCAACGACCTGTCCCGCATCGGCCCGGGGCAGGCGCAGTACACGCTCTGCTGCGTGCCGGACGGGGAGCCGCAGGCCGGGGGAGTGGTGGACGACCTGATCGTCTACCTGCACGGCCCCGACGACGTGCTGCTGGTGCCCAACGCCGCCAACGCCGCCGAGGTGCTCGGCCGGCTGGCGGACGCCGCTCCGGCGGGCGTGACCGTGGAGAACCGACACGCCGAGGTCGCCGTCCTGGCCGTCCAGGGTCCGCGGTCGCTGCAGGTCCTGGAGCTGCTCGGCGTGCCCGGCGAGATCGGCTACATGTCCTTCGTGACCGGCACCGGCGGGGGCGGGGCCGAGGTGACGGTGTGCCGCACCGGTTACACCGGGGAGCACGGCTACGAGCTGCTGGTGGGCGCCGACCGCGCCGGGGAGATGTGGGACGCGCTGCTGGAGGCCGGGCAGGACCTGGGCATCCGCCCGTGCGGTCTCGGGGCCCGCGACACGCTGCGGACCGAGATGGGGTATCCGCTGCACGGCCACGAGCTCTCCCGCGAGATCACGCCGAACCAGGCCCGGGCCGGCTGGGCCGTCGGCTGGCGCAAGCCGGAGTTCTGGGGCCGGCAGGCGCTCACGGCGGAGAAGGTGGCCGGACCGGACCGCCTGCTGTGGGGCCTGAAGGCGACCGGGCGCGGCATCCCGCGACCGGGCATGCCGGTACTGGACGCCGCCGGGGAGCGGATCGGCGTCACGACCAGCGGCACGTTCTCACCGACGCTGCGGACCGGCATCGCGCTGGCGCTGGTCGACGCGCCGGCCGGTGTGGCGGCCGGCGACGAGGTCGCCGTCGATGTCCGGGGCCGCCCGCAGGCCGCCGAGGTCGTCAAGCCGCCCTTCGTCCCCTCGCACGTCCGCTGAGCCCGGACGGCGCGGGAGACCTCTAGGGGGCGGCCTTGCGGGTGGGGTCGCTGTCGCCCTTCTCCGGCTCCGCCTTGGCCGGCAGCGTGTCAGCCTTCACCGCGTCGCGCTCGCCCATGGGCATCGGCTCGCCCTCGGTGGTGTCGTGGCCGGTCTGGTGCTCGGCCTCGGAGTTGATCTCCGCGCCCAGCAGCACGAGGTAGCAGGTGAGGTACAGCCACAGCATCAGCACGATGACGCCGGCGATGGCGCCGTACGTCTTGTTGTAGGAGCCGAAGTTGTTGACGTAGAAGGTGAACCCGAGGCTCACCACCGCCCAGACGACGGTCACGACGAGCGAGCCGAGGCTGACCCAGCGGATCTTCGGGGCGTCCCGGTCGGGGGCCATCCGGTAGAGCACCGCCAGTGACCCCGCCACGACGATCAGCAGCAGCACCCAGCGCCCGATCTCGGCCAGCACGGTGCCGACCGAGCCCAGCGGAAGCGCGTCGATTACCACCGGCAGGACGGCGACCAGGCCGATGGTGAGGACCACGAAGACGATCGCCCCGAGGGTGAGCACCAGCGAGAGCGCCCGGAGCTTGACGAAGTTGCGGGTCTCCACCTCGTCGTAGGCGATGTTGACCGCCTTCACCAGGTTGCTCACACCGCCCGAGACGCTCCACAGCGCGCCCAGGACGGACAGCACGAGGCCCCAGGTGAGGGCGCTGTCGGCCGCGGTGATGTTCGCGACCTGGGTCTCGATGAGTCTCCGGGCGTCCTCGGGCAGGCCGGTGGTGAACGACTCGACCTGGGCGGCGGCCTGCTCCCGGGAGACGATCAGGCCGTAGATCGAGATGAGCGCCAGGAGCGCCGGGAAGATCGCCAGGAAGCCGAAGAAGGCCACCCCGCCGGCGATGATCGGCATGTTGTCGGCGTTGTTCTCGGCCCAGGCCCGCTTGAGGATCTGCTTCCAGCCGCCCGCGGGGATCTGCGTGGGGGAGCCGGCATCGATGCCCGGGAGCTGCTCCGGCGCGGGGGCGCCCGGGGGCAGCCGGTTCGGGTTCCCGGTGGATCCGCCGTCGGCCGTCGTCTGCGCCGCGGCCGCGCGCCGGGCGGCCTTCTCCTCGACCCGCTGGCGGATCCGGTCGACGGCGCTCTCGCGGGGGCGGGTGCCGGTCACTGCTTCTCCCTGGTGCAGGGCCGTCGTCCGGCCGCGGGGGTGGAACGGGGTGGTGCCGGTGACCGGGACGGGGTCCCGGCCACCGCGCGGGGGTCAGTCGCCCGGCCAGGCCCCGGTGAGCTTGGTGAAGCCCTCTGCGCCCAGGCGGTCGATGGCTGCCTTCGTGGCCGCGAAGATCGCGCCCTGGAGCGCGGCGGACACGATGATCTCCCACATGGGGTACTCGCTCTGGAGCGCGTCCGGGGCGTCGTCCTGGTCGCTGATGCGCTTCCACACCTGCTTGAAGACGGCCCCGGACACGGCTCCCGCCAGGATTCCCGCCGCCAGGCCGATCGGCCGGTAGGCGAGCTTGGCTCCCTTGCTCAACGCTTCCTCCTCGCGCTTCGACGGGCCTTCCGGGCCCGCTGGGTGGCCTTCCGCGCGTTCCTCTCGGACCGCTTGCTGGCCTTCCGCGCGTCCTTCTCGGACCGCCTGGCCGCCTTCCGCGCATGCCTCTCGGCCCGCTTGGTGGCCTTCTGCGCGGTGGTGCGGCGGGCGGCCAGTTCCCTGCGCGCCCGCTTCGCCTCGCGCTTGCGCCCCACGCGCGCCCCGACCAGGAGCTCCTCGGTGCTGGCCCGCCGCCGAGCGCGCCGCCGCCGCCACAGCACCAGGCCGACCAGGGCGGCCAGCGCCGCGCCGGCTCCGGCGAACGCCGGGGGGCTCTCGCGGTAGGTCTCGACGGCGGTGTCCTTGGCGCGCGCCGCGCTCTCCTTCGCCCGGGCCGGCACGTCGAGGCGCTGGCTGAGCTCGTCGACCGTGCGACCGAGCTCCTCCCGGGTCGCCTCGATGTCAGCCCGGATGGCGTCGGGCTCGGTGGGGCCGTTGGCGGCCTGTGCGTCGTCTGGCCGTGACCCGCTGGGCGTGCTCACCGCTGTGCACTCTCCTTCACGGTCGCGATGTCGGTCTTCACGCTGGAGATGGCCTCCGTGGGCACCGGCGGGGAGCCCTTCTGCACGTCCTTCTTCCCGACCAGGGCCAGCACGCCCGCGACGGCGAGCAGGACGACGCCGACGATCAGCGCGGCCAGCCAGGCCGGCAGGACGAGCGCCAGCGCCAGGATGGCGGCGGTGATCAGGGCGGCGACACCGAAGAAGGCGACGAGCCCGGCGCCACCGAAGAGGCCGGCGCCCACGCCGAGCTTCTTCGCCTTCTGGGTCACCTCGGCCTGGGCCAGGCGGGCCTCGTCGCGGACCAGGCGGCTGATCTGGTCGGTCAGCTGACCGATCAGCTGACCGGTCGAGGCGTTCTCGGGCAGCGGGCTCGCGGCGGCGCGGGTCGCGCCGGCCGTGGCGTCGGGGCGGGGTGCAGTCATCGGTCCTCCGGTTGGACGGGTCGATGGAGGTCCATGCCCCCGGCGGTCGGGCCGTAACCGGCGAGCCGATCACATCGGCGCAACGGTGCCGCCGCCGCTAGCCTTCGGCGCATGAGCTGGCACTGGCGTCTCGAGGACCCCGCTGGATCCACCCTCGACCCGGCCGCGGTCGGGGTGGAGATGCCCGAGACCGACAACCAGGGTGACGCCGAGTCGTGGCTGGGGGAGAACTGGCGCGAGCTGCTCGATCGCGGCGTCGCGACGGTGACCCTGTTCGACGGGGACCAGAAGGTCTACGGCCCCATGGGCCTGGCCGCCACCTGACCCTCCACTAGAGGTAGAGGGCCAGGCGGCGAGACGGCTCGGTCAGCCCCGGGCGGTCTTGCCGGGGTCGCGCTCGACGACTTCGCCCAGCGTCTCGTCGATCCGGGCGAGCACGTCGGCGTCCAGGACGACGCCCGCGGCCGCGACGTTGTCGTGCACCTGCTCCGGGCGCGTGGCGCCGATGATCGCGGCGGCGACGTTGCCGTTCTGCAGCACCCACGCCAGTGCCAGCTGGGCCATCGACAGGCCCAGGTCGTCGGCGATCGGGCGGAGCTGCTGGACCCGGCCGAGGATGTCGTCGGTCATGAACCGCTGCATCGACCGACCCGCCTCGGGGTGTCCGGCGCGGCTGTCGGCCGACGGCTGCTCGCCCGGCCGGTACTTGCCGGTGAGGATGCCCTGGGCCAGCGGCGACCAGACGATCTGGGAGAGCCCCTCCTGCTCCGACGTCGGCACGACCTCCGACTCGATGACCCGCCAGAGCATCGAGTACTGCGGCTGGTTGCTGATCAGCTGGATGCCGAGCTCGCGGGCGAGCGCCGCACCGGAGGCGATCTGCTCGGCGTTCCACTCGGAGACGCCGATGTAGAGCGCCTTGCCCGTCCGGACGAGGTCGGCGAAGGCGGTCATCGTCTCCTCGAGCGGCACCGTCGGGTCGTACCGGTGGGCCTGGTACAGATCCACGTAGTCGGTCCGGAGCCGGCGCAGCGAGGCGTGGCAGCTCTCGATGATGTGCTTGCGCCCCAGCCCGCGGTCGTTGTGGCCGGGCCCGGTGGGCCAGTAGACCTTGGTGAAGAGCTCGATCGACTCCCGGCGCTGCCCGTCCAGGGCCGCGCCGAGCACCGTCTCGGCCCGGGTGCCGGCGTAGACGTCGGCGGTGTCGAACGTGGTGATGCCGGCGTCCAGGGCGGCCCGGACGCACGCCTGCGCGGCGTCCTCCTCGACCTGCCCGCCGTGGGTCAGCCAGTTGCCGTACGCGATCTCGGAGATGGTCAGGCCGGAGCGGCCGAGGCGTCTGAATTCCACGGGGGGCGACGTTAGGCGCCGCGCCGGACCGCCGCCCCTCGGACCCCGGCGAGCACGGTCGCGCCGTCGGGGACCAGCCGGGCGCCGTGCGCCGCGAGCCGCTGGGCCAGTGCCGACACCGGCGGGTTGTGGTGCCCGAGGTGCACGGCCACGACGTCGGTGGACCCGGTGACGGCGCCGACGGCGCGCAACCGGTCGAGCTGCTCGGGGAACGTCGCGAGGTCGAGGTGGCCGGTGCCGTGGCCGACCAGGTCACCGAAGGTCTGCTCCAGCAGCACGACGTCGAACCGGGCGTCGCGCACCGCCTCGACCGCCGACGCCGGGAGCGGTCCGGTGTCGGTCGCGTAGAGGAGCCGGTCGCCGCGGGGCCCGTGACGTCGTAGAGCACGGTGGGCACCTCGTGGTCCGCCGCCAGCACGCGGACGTCGTAGCCGTCGCGCTGCAGGCCCGATCCCGGCGCGACCTCGACCAGCTCCACCGGGTCGTCGGGGCCCAACCACGGCCGGACGGCCTCCAGTACGGGAGAGGGGCCGGCGACGGTCAGCGGCTCGGCACGCCGCACCCACTGCCGGGCGAGCAGGGCCAGCGGCGCGCAGTGGTCGGGGTGGTCGTGGGTGATCAGCACCGTGCGCACGCCGGCGAGCGAGATGCCGTCCGGCGGGAGGCCCGGGGCCAGGTCCAGCAGCAGCACGCCGTCCAGCAGGGCCGACGTCGGCCGGCGCAGCTCGCGGCGGCGGCGGGCGTCGGCGCAGGATGCGCACGTGCACCACGGGTTGGGCCAGCCGTCGGCGGCGCCGGTGCCGAGCAGGGTGACCCGCATCAGCGGAGCGGAGCCGGGCTGCCGGTCAGACCTCCGCGCCCAGCGGGACCTCGGGCTTGGGGAAGCGCCACCGGCGGATCATGGTCGACCGGCTGATGCCGTACCAGACGAGGCCCTTCATCTTGTGGTTCCCGTCGGGGAAGCGGGCCTCCACCGCGCTCTTGATCTTCCGGCCCAGGACCACCGAGTCGATGATCAGCAGCACGAAGAAGCCGAGGAGGACGAAGCTCGAGTAGCTCTTCACGGCCAGGCTGGGCACGAACGTGCCGACCAGCGCGACCGCGGCGACGACGAGGAACAGGCTGCCGATGTTGCGGCGGCTGTCGACGACGTCGCGCACCAGCTTGCGCACCGGGCCGCGGTCACGGGCGGGCAGGTAGCCGTCGTCGCCGCGCGCCATGCCCTGGCGGGTCTCCGCGCGGCGCTGCGCCTGCTGCTCGCGCATCCGCTTGTAGGCCTCCTTGCGCGTGGTGGGCGGCGGGGGAGGCGGACCCTGCCGGCGGCCCTGCGCCTCGCTCCGCTTCGGCGTCGGCCGTCCCTTGCCGCCGGCCTTCACCAGCTGCGCGGTGAGGTCGCCGTCGTCGCCGGACGTGGCGGTGGTCGTCTCGGCATGGTCACGGCGGCCGGGCAGGCGGAGCTTCACGGCGATGAAGTCTACGGGTGTGAGCAATGCAGCCCCGTAGTTCGAGCGCCGAGCCGTACAGTGGGTGGGCACGGGAAGAGGAGCCGTTCCGGCGGCGTTCGTTCGCGACAGGACGCGCCTACGCGGACACCTCGGAGGGAGAGGACAGGAATATGACGGTGCAGGACACCACGGCCACCGGCGTCGTGCTGAGCGACCCCGCGGCCGCCAAGGTCAAGGCACTGCTGAACCAGGAGGGCCGCGACGACCTGCGGCTGCGCATCGCCGTGCAGCCCGGTGGCTGCTCCGGCCTGCGGTACCAGCTCTTCTTCGACGAGCGGTTCCTCGACGGTGACCAGACCTACGACTTCGACGGCGTCGAGGTCATCGTCGACCGGATGAGCGGCCCGTACCTGGGCGGCGCGGTGATCGACTTCGTCGACAGCATCGAGAAGCAGGGCTTCACGATCGACAACCCCAACGCGCAGGGCTCCTGCGCGTGCGGTGACTCCTTCAACTGAGTCCACCGGACCGATCGAGGCCCGGTTCCCCGCACGGGGGACCGGGCCTCGTCGCATCCCTGCCCCTGCTCGGTCGCGCCGAGTGGGCCCGGAGGGTCCGCGCAGGCGTGACGAAACGGCTTCGCGCCCTCACGGGGACGGCACCTGGTCGCGGTGCGATCCGGAGGATCGCGGTGTCATGGGCCCGGAGGGTCCGCGCAGGCGTGACGAAACGGCTTCGCGCCCTCACGGGGACGGCACCTGGTCGCGGTGCGATCCGGAGGATCGCCGGGTCAGAGCCGGACGGGGTAGACGGTCGCCGGGATCTCCGGCGCGATCCGCTGCTCGACGAAGACGCCGTGCCAGACCATGAAGACCAGCAGCGTCCAGAGCTTGCGGGAGTGGTCGACCGGCGAGCCGGCCCGCTGGTTCGCGCGGTGGGCGGTGAGCATCGCCAGCACCTGCTGCTTGTCCAGCCACTCGTCGGTCTGGCTGTCCTCGATGATCTGCCGGGCCCAGTCGTGCAGGTCCTCCGCTAGCCAGTGCCGGGTCGGCACCGGGAAACCGAGCTTGCGCCGGTTCAGCACGTGCGGCGGCACGATCTGCTCCAGGGCGCGGCGCAGGGCGTACTTCGTCGTCTCCTTGGTGACCCGCTGGTCGACCGGGATGGTGGAGGCCACCCGGAACACCTCGGGGTCGAGGAACGGCACCCGCAGCTCCAGCGAGTTCGCCATGGTCATCTTGTCGGCCTTGACCAGGATGTCGCCGCGCAGCCAGGTGAACAGGTCGACGTACTGCATCGCCGTCACGTCGTCGTAGCCCGCGGCCCGGGTGCGCTCGTAGAGCTCCCGGGTGACGGCGACGTGCGACAGGTCGGGGTCGCGCTTCTCGAGGAACGTCAGCTCCTCGTCGCGGAAGATCCGGGCGTTGCCGTAGTAGCGCTGCTCGAGCGGGATGGCGCCGCGACGCAGCAGGTCCTTGCCGCGCATGCCGTCCGGCAGCTTCGTCGACAGGGTGCCCAGAGCGCGCCGGATGCCCTGCGGCAGCCGCTCGAAGGCGGCCAGCGAGAGGGGCTCGCGGTAGATGTTGTAGCCACCGAAGAGCTCGTCGGCCCCCTCGCCGGAGAGCACCACCTTCACGTGCTTGCGGGCCTCGCGGGCCACGAAGTACAGCGGCACGAGCGCGGGGTCGGCCACCGGGTCGTCGAGGTACCAGACGACCAGCGGGATCGACTCGGCGAACTCCTCGGCCGTCACCACCTTCGTGATGTGCTCCACCCCGATCGCGGCCGCGGACTCGGCGGCGACGTCGATCTCGGAGAACCCCTGCCGCTCGAAGCCGACCGTGAACGTCATCAGGTCCGGGTTGTAGCGCTTGGCGAGCGCGGCGATGGCCGTGGAGTCGATGCCACCGGACAGGAAGGACCCGACGGTGACGTCGGCCCGCATGTGCATCCGGACCGACTCGTCGAGCGCCTCGGCGATCCGGTCGTAGAGCGGCTGCTGCTCGTCCTTGGCCACCGGCTGCACCGGGAACGTCGGGTGGAAGTACCGGGTGGTGGTCAGCTCCCCGCCGTAGACGGTGAAGCTGGTGCCGCTCTCGATGCGCCGGATGCCGCGGTGCAGCGTCGCCGGCTCGGGCACGTACTGCAGCGTCAGGTAGTGCTGCAGCGAGGCGGGGTCGACGCCGCCGGCGGCCGTACTGCCGCCGAGCAGTTCCAGCAGCGCCTTCTTCTCCGACGAGAAGGCGACGGCGCCGTCGGCCAGGCGGGCGGTGAACAGCGGCTTGATGCCGAAGGGGTCGCGGGCCCCGAACACGGTCCGGGTCTCGCTGTCCCAGATGACGAACGCGAACATCCCGCGCAGCCGGGAGACGATCTCCTCGCCCCACAGGTGGTACCCGGCGACGATCGCCTCGGTGTCGCCCTCGGTGGCGAACTCCGCGCCCGCCGCGGCCAGCTCCGCGCGCAGCTCCAGGTAGTTGTAGATCTCACCGTTGAAGACGATCCGGTACCGGCCGTCGGCGTACGGCATGGGCTGGTGGCTGTTCTCGATGTCGATGAACGACAGCCGGTTGAAGCCGTAGACGACGCGGTCGTCGTGCCACAGCTCGTTCTCGTCGGGGCCCCGGTGCCGCAGGCAGTGCAGCGCCTCCCGGACGTCGGAGACGATGGTGTCGTCGACGCGCGGGGCGTCGGTGGAGAAGTAGGCGAGCAGGCCACACATCAGGCGCAGGTCCTCGGGGTGGGGGAGTGGTCGGTGGCCGGGTCGGTCACACGCGCTCGCCGGCGCGGGTCTTGCGGGTGGCATTCCGTTCGGCGACGAAGGACAGGAACGGCACGGTGCCGGCGATCACCGTCAGGGCCGTGCCCTTCACCGTCCACCGGGCCCGGATCGCCAGGTCGATGGTGGCGAGGAAGAACAGCCCGTACAGCCAGCCGTGGGCCGTGCCGAGCACGGCGACCGGCCCCGGGACGCCCGCCCAGTGCTTCAGCGGCACGGCCACGCAGATCAGCGCGATCAGCAGGACCCCGACGACGTTGGCCATGACCCGGTACCGGGTCATGGCGGCCGGGATCTCCCGACCGGGGGTGCGGGTGGTCTGCTCAGCGGCCACTGGTGCTCCGTTGTCCGAGGGCCTTCTCGTTCAGCTCGGCGAGGTAGGCGTTGTAGGCGGCCAGCTCGGGATCGCCGGTGGTGTCGATCCGGGGCCGCTGGTAGAGCACGACGGTGTTGCCCGGCAGGTCGTCGTCGGGGTCGCGGTGCAGTTCGTCGCGCACCATCCGGACGTAGAACCACAGCCCCATGAAGCCGTAGAGCGGCCACTGCAGGGCGTAGCTCCAGTTCACTGCACCGCCGCCGGCCTCGGCCTTGGACAGCTGCCAGTAGCCGAGGAAGAAGGTGGCGACGAAGAGGGCGACCACCAGCAGGTGCAACAGCACCCATTTCGGGGTCAGCAGCCGGGAGAACACGGCACCGACTCTAACCGCCGCCGCCGGGTGACCGGCCGGGACGACCGATCCGCCTCGCCGGTCGCGGGTGGACGAGCGGCCGGGCGCCGGCCGGCGGGTGGAGCGCTGCTGCGACCCGCCGCTCGCGTCTCCGGTGGTCGGCCCCTGAGGCGGGTCGGCTAGTCTCGGCCCACACTGAGTTCGGCGTGGTTGCACTCTGCCGAAGCCCGGTGAGAGGACCCGCTGGAAGGACCGCCCGGAGGTCGGGCGGAGGACGAGGAGGCAGCGAGCAGTGGCTCGAGGCAGCAGGCTCGCGCGGCTGGCCGCGCTCGGTCTCCTGGGGGTGCTGACCCTCACCGGATGCGAGCTCGGCGACAGCGAATGGTGGGAGCGCAATTTCGTCCGGTGGGGATGGCCTGAGGGCATCACCGACGAGGCCGAGGCGATGCGGGAGCTGTGGGTCGGTTCGACCTGGGTGGCCCTGGTCATCGGCCTGGCGGTCTGGGCCCTCATCGCCTACTCGGTGGTCCGCCACCGCAAGAAGGGCGACGAGCTGCCGCGGCAGACGGCGTACAACCTGCCCCTGGAGATCGTCTACACGATCATCCCGTTCATCATCATCTCCGGTCTGTTCTTCTTCACCGTGGTGACGCAGAACAAGGTCATGGAGCGCAGCGCGGACCCCGACGAGGTCATCGCCGTCAACGCCTTCAAGTGGAACTGGCAGTTCGTCTACCCCGAGACCTCGGACGGCGACGGCGAGCCGGTGAACACCGTCGGCACCAGCACCGAGATCCCGATCCTCGTGCTGCCCACCGACCGCACCGTCCGGTTCGAGTTGGCCTCGGCCGACGTCATCCACTCGTTCTGGGTGCCGGAGTTCCTCTTCAAGCTGGACGTCATCCCGGGCAACGAGAACGGCCGGGACAACGTCTTCGAGGTGACCGTCCGCGAGGAGGGCGCCTACGTGGGCCGCTGCGCCGAGCTGTGCGGCACCTACCACGCGTACATGAACTTCGAGGTCCGCGCGGTGTCCGGTGACGAGTACGACGACTACCTGGCCGCCCGCGAGTCCGGTCTGAGCACCTACGAGGCGCTCGAGGAGATCGGGCAGCCCGGCGGGGCGGGAACGACCCGGCCTCTGGAGCTCGTCCAGGAGAAGGTCGCCGACCTGCAGCAGACCGGTGACTGACGCTCCCGGTTCCCGGACCCGACACACGTACGAGGAGGCACGGCCGTGAAGGTCGAGGCACTGATCTTCAATCTGCTCGCGGTGTTCTGCTTCGTGACCGCGATCGTCTACGGCTTCTGGGCACGGGAGCCGATCGGCACGACGGCGCTCGCGCTCTCCGGCGGGCTCACCCTCCTCATCGGTGGCTTCTTCTGGTTCGTCTCGCGCCGGATCGACGCCCGCCCCGAGGACCGCAAGGACGCCGAGATCGCAGACGGCGCCGGCGAACTGGGCTTCTTCAGCCCGGCGAGCTACTGGCCCTTCACCCTGGCCCTGACCGCCGGCCTCATGGGGCTCGGTATCGCGTTCTGGTACGCCTGGCTCATCCTGCTCGCCTCGGTCGCCCTGCTGATCGCCGTGGGCGGCCTGCTGTTCGAGTACTACGTGGGGCAGAACGCCCAGCAGAGCTGACGTCCCGCGCACGACCGAGGCCCCCTCCGCCGGCAGGCGGAGGGGGCCTCGTCGTTCTCCGGGCCGGATCGGTGCGCCGCACTGGGGCGGCAACCGCCGCGCCGGGGGAGCGCCGCGGGGGAGGACCGGCACCGCAGGCCCGCGGGAGCGATGCGCCGTCCCCTGCGGCCACGGGGCTCGCCGTGCGGTGCAGCTGCTCGCGGCAGGGCAGCGGCCGTCGGCACCCGCCTCGATCGCGCCGAGCCTCCTCGCCGCTGCCGGACGTGCCGAGCGGCTGCCCCAGTCCGCGAGCGCACCTGGCCCGACTGCCGACGCGGCCGGATCCTGCGCGAGGGCGAGGGCGAGGGCGAGGGCGGGGGCGAGAGCGACGGCGGGGAGGCCGGCGGTTCGGCACCCGAAACGGCGACGGTGGCGCGTCTGCGGACATCACCGCACCGGTCGCACGTAGGGCGGTGGGCGCCCCCCCGTGCCGCGCGGTACCGGCGGATCTCCTGGCCGCCCACGATGGTGCCAGCCGCCTCGTCGCGGTCGTGAGCGCCTGGTGGGTGGGCCACAGGGGGCCGGCGCGCTCCCGGATGCAGCGGGCCGTCGGTGGTCCCGTCAGGCGGACGCGGGGGGCGCCGGGCCCACGGCGTCCTCGTCCAGGGAAGGCCCGCCCCGCACCGGGGAGCACGACTCCCTCCACCGAGGTCTTCCGGCTCCCAGCCGGCGCGTGGACCGGAGCGACCGGTGCGGCTACGGCCCGTCAGGGACGGGTGGACGGTGTCGGGCAGGACCGACGACGCTGGGGCAACCTGCTGAGCCGCCGAGCCGCCGAGCCGCCGAGCCGCCGAGCCGCCGAGCCGCCGAGCTGCCGAGCCGCCGAGCCGCCGAGCTGCCGAGCCGCCGAGCTGCCGAGCTGCTGGAGCTGCTGGAGACGCTGGACGCCGGGTGTCGCCTCATGCGGCAGCGCAGTGGTGCGGCCGCAGGCTCCCTGTCGCAGAGGCGTGCCATTCGCTGGGGCCGCCGTTCGCGCACCGCGCCCGGCGGTGGGTGCCCGCCGGTCGCACGCGGCCGGCCGGGCGCTGCGGCCGGAACGCAGAAGGGCCCCGGTGGACATCCACCGGGGCCCTTCTGGTCGAACTGATCAGTCGCGCGGATCCTGCGGGCGACCACCGTCGGACGGGCGACCACCCTCGGACGGGCGGCCGGAGACCGTCAGCTCCCGGTCGGACTCGCCGGCCGCGAGCCCTCGACCCTCTCGCCGCTGCTCCAGCTCCACCGAGGACGGCTCCTCGATGGGGGAGAAGAAGCCGCGGACGGCCCGACGGGCGCCCCCGACCTGGTTCATCCGCTTCGGCACCGGAGCACCGCCGTAGGCCAGCTGGCCGTGACCGTGCTCGTCGACCGGGCCGAGGGGCTGGTGCACCTCGATGAACTCACCGTTGGGCAGCCGCCGGATGACACCGGTCTCGATGCCGTGCTCGAGCACCTCGCGGTCGTGCTGCTGCAGACCGAGGCAGATGCGGTACGTGAGCATGTAGGCGATCGCCGGCAGCACGATCACCCCGATGCGTCCGAACCACGTCATGGCGTTCAGGCTGATGTCGAACTTGTCGGCGATGACGTCGTTACCGCCCGAGATCATCAGCACGAAGTAGAACGTCAGGGCCATCATGCCGAGCGAGGTCCGGACGGGGACGTCGCGCGGCCGCTGGAGCAGGTGGTGCGACGCGGTGTCGCCGGTCAGCTTCCGCTCGATCATCGGGTAGAGCGCCAGGACCGTGAACATCGCCCCGGCCACCACGACCGTCGGCCAGAACAGCGCCGGGATCGTGTAGTCGCCGGGGAGGTTGATGTCCCAGGCGGGGAAGATCCGGGTCGAGCCGTCCAGGAACAGGATGTACCAGTCGGGCTGGGACGCGGCCGAGACCTGGGCCGGGTTGTACGGCCCCCACAGCCACACCGGGTTGATCTGGACCAGACCGGCGAGCGCGGCGCAGGCGCCGAACACGATGAAGAGCAGGCCGGTCGCCTTCGCGGCGAACGTGGGGAAGAGCCGGTTGCCGACCACGTTGTGCTCCGTGCGGCCGGGCCCCGGGAACTGCGTGTGCTTCTGCTTGACCAGGATCAGCAGGTGCACCGCGATCAGGGCCAGGAGGATCGCCGGGAAGATCAGCACGTGGGCGATGTAGAAGCGGCCGATGATCTCCGTGCCCACGAAGTCACCGTTGAAGACGGCGAAGTGCGCCCACGTCCCGATGACCGGGATGGACAGCAGGATCGCGCTGATGATGCGGAGCCCGGTGCCCGACAGCAGGTCGTCGGGGAGGGTGTAGCCGGTGACGCCCATGAGCAGCGCCAGCACGAGCATCACGACACCGATGAGCCAGTTGCTCTCCCGCGGCCGGCGGAACGCGCCGGTGAAGAAGATGCGCAGCAGGTGCACCACGATCGACGCGACGAACAGCAGCGCCGACCAGTGGTGCAGCTGCCGCATGAAGAGCCCGCCGCGGACGTCGAACGACAGGTCGAGCGTCGAGGCGTAGGCCGCCGACATATCCGTGCCGCGCAGCGGGTCGTAGGACCCCTCGTACACGACCTCGGTCATGCTCGCGTCGAAGAAGAAGGTCAGGTACGTGCCCGACAGCAGCAGGATGATGAAGCAGTAGAGCGCGATCTCACCGAGCAGGAACGACCAGTGGTCCGGGAAGACCTTGTTCAGCGTGCGCCGGACCGGGCCGGCGACGATCAGCCGGTCGTCGAACTCGGTAGCGGCCTTGCCGAGCCGGGAGGTGGGAGCCCCCGGGGCAGTGGCGGTAGCAGCCATCAGATGCGCTCCCGGTTCCAGTAGGTCGGGCCGACAGCCTCAATGTAGTCACTGCGGGCGACGAAGAAGCCTTCGTCGTCGACCGTGATGGGGAGCTGCGGCAGCGAGCGGGTGGCCGGGCCGAAGATCGGCTTGGCGCCCTGGGTGACGTCGAACTGCGACTGGTGGCAGGGGCACAGGATGCGGCTGGTCTCCTGCTCGTACAGCGACACCGGGCAGCCGGCGTGCGTGCAGATCTTCGAGTAGGCGACGTAGTCGCCGTAGGCGAAGTCGCCCTGGCCCTCGCGGGGTCGGTCCGCCTCGACCTGCGCGGGACGCAGCCGGATGAGCATCGTCGCGGCGTCGGACTGCAGGTTGCCGCCGGGGACGGCGGGGAACACCGTCTCCAGCGAGCCCGGCTCCTGGTCCCCGGGGCGGATCGGGCTGCCGTCGTCCCGGAGCAGCCGGACGCCTTCGGCCCAGGAGGTGCGGCCGAGCGGGTTGCCGGTGTTCGGGTTCTTGATCAGCCCGCCGAGCGGGGCCAGCAGCATGATCCCCACGCCGGCGCCCATGAAGCCCAGCGAGCGGGTGATCAGCTTCCGGCGGGCCAGGCCGCTGTTGTGCAGGCCGCCGCTCAGCGTCGCGCCGGTGGTGACCCGGTCGAAGTGCGAACCGTCGTGCTTGTCCTGGACGGCGGTCTCGTGCGGCAGCAGCTTCTTGGTGTAGAGCACCAGGCCGGTGCCGACCAGAGCGAGCGACAGGCCCATGAAGAGGCCCAGCAGCGGGGTGAACAGCGCGCTCCAGGTGGTGCCTTCCTCGGCCCAGTTCCACTCGGGCAGGAACCAGCCCGAGCCGGCGTAGACCACCAGGAACAGGAACGCGCAGACACCGGCCAGCGTGAAGGTCAGGGCGACCTGGCGGACCGCGCGCTTCTCGAGCCGGGAGCCGGGCTCGGGGCCCGGGTCGACGTGGAGGATCTCCACGCCGTCGTACCGGGCACCCAGCCGGTCGAGGTCCTCGCGGCTCATGGTCACGAGCTGCTCGGGGGTGTAGTCGTCGTCCGGTCCGCCGTGCAGCGGTCCCGGGGTGTCCGCGCCGCCGGTCGAGCCGGGGCGGGTGTCGCGCGTGCTCACGCCTTGCTCCCCATCCAGAAGATTCCGAACATCAGCGCACCGATACCGACCACCCAGATCACCAGGCCCTCGGCGACCGGACCCATGCGGCCGACGCCGGCGCCACCCGGGTCGGCCATGTCGTTGACGGTCTGGACGTAGGCGATGATCGAGCGCTTCTCTTCGGGGGTGAGCTGGTTGTCACCGAAGACCGGCATGTTCTCCGGGCCGGTCAGCATGGCCGTGTAGATCTCGAGGTCGGTCGCGCTGTCGAGGCTCGGCGCCGCCTTGCCGGAGGAGAGGGCGCCGCCCTCGCCGACGAAGTTGTGGCAGGACGCGCAGTTGAGCCGGAAGAGCTCCCCGCCCTGGGCCAGGTCGCCGTCGCGCAGGTCACCCGACGGCAGGGTGGGCCCGCCGCCGTTGGCCTGCACGTAGGCCATGAGCTGGTCGATCTCCTCGTCGGAGAAGACGACCGGCTTGTCGGGGGCGTCCGCCTCCTGGCGCACCAGCGGCATGCGGCCGGTGTGCACCTGGAAGTAGACCGACGCCTCGCCGACGCCGATGAGCGAGGGGCCCCGGTTCGGGACGCCCTCCAGGTTCTCGCCGTGGCAGGAGATGCAGCTGCGCTCGTACAGCTCGCGACCGGCGGCCTCGGCAGCGGACTCGCTGGTCGTGTCCTCGGCGGCCTGGGCCGGTGCGAAGACCGAGTAGAGGGCGCCTGTCATGACGAGCGAGGCCATCAGCCCGGCGGCGTTGGCCAGGCGGCGGCGGTGCTTGGAGCGACGACGGGCGCGGGCCCGGGCGACGGGGGCGCCGGTGTCGTCGAGCGGGGCGTCGGAGTGCGGCTTCGTGGTGGACACCGGTTCCCTAGCGGATCAGGTAGATCGTGGCGAAGAGCCCGACCCACACGACGTCGACGAAGTGCCAGTAGTAGGAGACCACGATGGCCGAGGTCGCCTGTGCCGGCGTGAAGCGGCCCATGGTGGACCGGATGAGCACGTAGACGAAGGCGACGAGCCCGCCTATGACGTGCAGGGCGTGGAAGCCCGTCGTGATGTAGAAGACCGAGCCGTAGGTCGACGACGAGATCGTCGTGCCGTGCTCGGTCACCAGGACGCGGTACTCGTTCGCCTGGGCGAGGACGAACACCAGGCCCATCACGAAGGTGATGGTGAACCACCGCCGGAGCCCGTAGACGTTGCCGTTCTCCGCCGCGAAGACACCGAACTGACAGGTGACCGACGAGAGCACCAGGATCACGGTGAAGAACGTGGCGTAGGGCAGGTTGAGCTCGGTCGGCTCGGGCGGCCAGCCCAGCTCGGCGCCGGCGCGGGCTCGCGCGGTGAAGTACATGGCGAACAGACCGGCGAAGAACATCAGCTCGCTGGCGAGCCAGATGATCGTGCCGACGCTGACCATGTTCGGTCGGGTCAGGGAGTGCACCCGCGAGGTGTCGAAGGTGCTGCTCGCCACGGGGGCCGTTGTCACGAGGCCCATCATGGCATCGGCCACCCCCCGTCACGACCGCGGGTGGGATGGGCGTGGCGGCAACGTGATCAGGTCGATACCGACTCGCGGTCCTGGCCTGCGGCGAAGCCGCCGGGCACTAGGCTCGGCCGGGTGAGTGCTGCCGAGAAGCCCACCGCACCGGCCACCGTGCTGCTCTACAGCCACCGCGCGGAAGTGCGGGAGGCGGTCCGGACGGCGGTGGGCCGCCGGCCGGCCGCCGATGTGGGTCCGCTCACCTGGCTGGAGTGCTCGACCGGGGACGAGGTGGTGGCCGCCGTCGACGCCGGCGGGATCGATCTGTGCATCCTCGACGGCGAGGCGCAGCCCACCGGTGGCATGGCGCTGACCAGGCAGCTCGAGGTGGAGGTCGCCGACCGGCCGGCCGTGTGCCTGCTCGTGGCCCGGCAGCCCGACCGCTGGCTGGCCCACTGGTCGCGCGCCGAGGGCACCCTCGCCCTGCCGGTCGACCCGCTGGTCGCCCCCGGCGTGGTCGCCGACCTGCTCCGCGCCCGCGCCCAGCGTCCCGCGGCGAGCCGGTGAGCCGGTCGGTGCCGCCGTCGTCACCCGCGCCCACCTGGCCCGGCCTGCTCAACCGCCTGCTCGCCGGCCAGGACCTCTCCGCCGACGACACCCGCTGGGCGATGCGCGAGGTCATGACCGGGGAGGCGACCCCGGCTCAGGTGGCGGGGTTCACGGTCGCCCTGCGGGCCAAGGGCGAGTCGTCCCAGGAGGTCGCCGGGCTGGCCGCCGAGATGCTGGCCCAGGCGACCCCCGTGGAGCTGCCGATGGACTGCGTCGACATCGTGGGCACCGGTGGGGACGGAGCGCACACGGTCAACATCTCCACGATGGCCGCGGTGGTGACGGCGGCCGCGGGTGTGCCGGTCGCCAAGCACGGCAACCGTGCGGCGTCGTCCTCGTCGGGTGCCGCGGACGTCCTGGAGGCGCTCGGCGTCGTCATCGACCTCCCGGCGCAGGCCGTCGCGCACTGCGTCCGCGAGGCGGGCATCGGGTTCTTCTTCGCGCCGGTGTTCCACCCCGGCATGCGGCACGCCGCCGTGCCGCGGCGGGAGATGGGCATCGGCACGGTCTTCAACTTCCTCGGCCCGCTGACCAACCCGGCGCGTCCGGTCGCGGCCGCCATCGGCTGCGCGAACGAGCGCATGGCACCCGTGCTCGCCGAGGTGCTGGCGGCCCGGGGCAGCCGGGCCCTGGTCTTCCGCGGCGACGACGGGCTCGACGAGCTCACCACCGCCACGACGTCGTCGGTCTGGACGGTCCGGGACGGCGCCGTGGAGCCCGACCGGGTGGATCCGGTGGCGCTCGGCATCGCGACGCCGGGACCGGACGCGCTCCGCGGCGGCGACGCCCGCGCGAACGCCGAGGTGTTCCGCCGGGTGGTGGACGGCGAACGGGGGCCGGTGCGGGACGCCGTGCTGCTGAACGCCGCCGCCGCGCTGGTCGCGTTCGACGAGCGCTCGTCCCGGCTGCACGACGGGCTGGCGGCGGGGCTGGCGCGGGCCGCCGCCGCCGTCGACGACGGCCGGGCCGCGGCGCTGCTGGACCGTTGGGTGAGCGTCAGCCGGGCTGCTCGCGGCTGAGCGAAGCCGTTCCTCCGGGGCTGCCCGCGAGCGCGGCGGCCGGCCGAGCCGGGCGCGCGGCGGGAGGGGCGTCGGCCGCGCTCAGCCGGGGGTGTCGAAGCCGATGGCGAACGCGGCCTCCAGGTCGTGCCGCGAGTAGGCCCGGAAGGCGATGTGGGTGTCGGTGTCGACCACGCCCGGCACCTTGTTGATGCGGCCGGCGATGACCTCGGCGACCTGCTCGAACTCGCGGACGCGGACGATGGCGACCAGATCGGCCTCACCGGCGACGGAGTAGACCTCGCTGACCCCGTCGAGCTCGGCGACCGCCTGCGCGACCTCGGCGATCGAGTCGGTGGCGGCGTCGATCATCACGATGGCGGTGATCACGCCGGCGATGCTATCCGGTCCGGGCGCGCGCGGGTGCCCAGCGACCGGCCGTCGGCGAACGGGTCGCGGGCGTCCCGCCCGCTCTCCACGCGCGCCAGGAAACCGCTGTAGGCCCCGGTGCCGGGGGCCGGACTGGCCAGCGTCCCGGTCAGCTGCACCAGCCGGGTGCCGGGCTTCTCCAGCCAGCGCAGCACCAGCTCGGTCTCGTCGACCGACGTGGTCTCCTCCCCGTCGGCCCCGCGGACGGTCTCGGCCGTCGCCAGCAGCCCGGACAGGACGCTGCGGACCGTGGTGCCCCGCGGGGCGTTCCCGGCCGCCGCCAGCCGGCCGAGCCTGATCACCGACAGCTCCCAGCCGCCGTCGCCGTCGGGGCGGGCGAGCACCAGCTCGGGAACGGCGGCGAGGGACTGCAGCCGCTGCCGGCGGCGGACGGCCCGGACCAGGACGGCGACCCGGTCCCGCAGCACGGCGGCGTCCTCGTACCGCTCCTCGGCGGCCAGCCGGTCCACCCGTTCCAGCAGCGGGGCGAGCAGGGGCCGGGGGTCGGCGGCCACGGCGGCGGCGAAGACGCCGGCCACGTCGGCGTACTCCGGTACCGACTGCGCACCGGTGCAAGGGGCGCCGCAGCGCCCCATGTCCGCCAGCGCGCAGGCGCTGACCGGGGTCCGCGGGGAGAGGCGGGCGGTGCACTGCCGCAGCGGCAGCGCCTCGTGCACGGCCGCCACCGCGGCATCGGCCGCTCGCCGGTCCGGGAACGGCCCGAGGAAGACCCCGGCGTCGGGACGCACCCGCCGCACGACCGAGAGCCGGGGGAAGGGCTCCTCGGTCAGGCGCACCCACAGCGCGCGTTCGGGGAACCGCGAACGGCGGTTGTACCGGGGTTTGTGGCGGGCGATCAGCCGCAGCTCGCGGACCGCCGCCTCGAGCGCGTGCGCGCAGGGGATGGCGTCCACCCGCTGGGCCAGCCCGACCATCTCGGTGATCCGGCTGCGCTGCTCGCCGGAGGTGAAGTAGCTGCGGACCCGGCTGCGCAGGTCGGTGGAGGTGCCGACGTAGAGGGGCTCGTCCCGGGGGCCGCGGAAGAGGTAGACGCCGGGGCCGTGCGGCACGGCGTCGGCGAGGTGCCGCTTCCGGCGGCGTTCCGGGTCGACCGTGCGGGTCAGGCCGGTGAGCTCCTCGAGAGTGGTGACGCCCAGCGGCCCGAGCCGCTCGAAGAGGCCGTGGAGGACGTCGACCGTGGCGCGGGCGTCGTCGAGCGCCCGGTGCGTGGGCGACGTCGTGGCCGAGAAGTACGGGGCGAGGGTCGCCAGCTTGCAGTTGGGAACCTCGTCGCGGCTGAGCAGCCGCCGGGCCAGGACGGCCGTGTCGACCGATGCCGCGGCGGGCCAGGCCAGCCCGCTCTCGGCGCAGGCCGCCTTCAGGAACCCGAGGTCGAACGGGGCGTTGTGCGCGACCAGCACCGCCCCGCGGGCGAACTCGAGGAAGGCCGGGAGGACGGCGCCGATGCGCGGCGCCGTCGCGACCATCGTGGAGGTGATGCCGGTCAGCACGCTGATGTAGGGCGGGATCTCGTGGCCGGGGTCGACCAGTGTCCGGAACTCCCCGAGCACCTGGCCGCCGCGGACCTTCACCGCGCCGATCTCGGTGATCGCGCTGTCCTTCGGAGAGCCGCCGGTCGTCTCGAGGTCGACGACGACGAAGGTCACCTGGGCCAGCGGCGTCCCGACGTCGGCGATGGAGACCTGCTGGTAGCGCGGCGGAGCGGTGGGTGGCACGCGGCGGACGCTAGGGCGGGGTGCTGACAGTCCGGGGGACGCGCGCCGCCGGCCGGCCGTCCCGCACCCCCCGACCGGGGGGTGCCGGGCCCCGCGGTCGCCCCGCCACTTGGCTTCTGCGGGGTGCGCGGGACAACATTCGTGCCGGTGGAGCCGCCCGCACCGCCGCCGGCCCGGATCGGGGAAGGGAACACGATGCTCGCGCGCACCTGGTCGCGGCTCGCCGCCGCGGCGCGGCGCGGGACGGTGGTGGCCGTCCTCGCGGCCTGCGCGGTGCTGCTGCTGCCCGCGGGGCCGGTGGCCGCCGCGCCCAGCGACCAGCCGGGCGGCACCTCGGGCGTGCTGGACAGCCGTGACCTGGACCGGCTGCAGCGGCGCGCCGCCGAGGTCCAGCAGGACCTCCGGGCACGGCAGGACGACGTCGTCGCCGCCCGCGCGGCGCTCGCCGAGGCGCAGGTGGGGGTGGAGGAGGCGCAGGCGGTGCTCGCCGACGCCCAGGGCGTGCTGGCCGGCTTCCAGCGCGAGGTGGCCGGCTACGCCTCGGCCGTCTACCGGGACGGCGGCGGGCTCACCCCGCTGACCCTCCTGCTCAGCGCGGGCGATCCCGGTGAAGTGCTCTCCGCCATGGGGTTCCTCGCCGCCGTCGACGCGCACGCCGCCGAGATCATCGGGATCGCGGAGGGGCACCGGCGGGACGCCCTGGACCGGCAGCAGCGGGCCCGGGCCGCGCTCGAGCAGGCGCAGGCGCGGGCCGACGAGGTCAGCGCCCGGGTCGCCGAGCTTGAGGCGTCCGCGGACGCGGTCACCGCGGAGCTCGACGAGGCGCTGCAGGTCGTCGATCGCCAGCTGGCCCGGCTGCAGCGCGAGCAGGTGGAGGTCAACGAGCAGACGGCGGCCAGCTGGCGGGCCTACGTGGACCAGCTGCGCGCCGCGGGCGTCGACGGCCTGCCGGCCGCCGCGCTGCGCGACCCGGCGCGCGGCCTGCCGGACCGCCTGGCGCCCGTGGGGGCCACCGGGGGTGGTGCCCAGCGCGGGGTGGCGCAGCTGCCCGGGCAGCCGACCTCGCTGCTGGTGCTGCCCGCCGAGACGCTGGCGGCGGTGAGCGCGGCGATGGAGGCGCTGGGCCGGCCGTACGCCCCGGGGACGGCGGGGCCCGACTCCTGGGACTGCGGCACCCTCGTGCAGGCGGCGTACCAGGGGGCCGGCGTCCCGCTGCCGGCGACGCAGGGCGAGCTGTTCGCGACCACCACCCCCGTGGCCGCCGCCGACGTGCTCCCCGGAGACCTCGTCTTCCTCGGCTCCGGCGAGGCCGGGCTCGGACACGTGGGGATCGCCCTGGACCCGCGGACGATGCTCGCCGCCGACGCCCGGGCCGGCGCCGTCGTGGTGCGGACCCTGCCGGCCGACCAGGTGCTGGCCGTCGGCCGGCCGAGCCTGGGCCGGCGGCCCGCCGTCCCCGTCCCCGGGCCGGCCGCGGGCGCCCTGCGGACCGAGTGCGGCAACACCGTCTACCCGCCGAGCTACGACGGCGGCCGGGCCTGGGGCGGGTACCCCAACGGGCTCATCCCGCCCAGCGCGATGTGCCCGCTGGGCGTCGGCGGGCACTCGCTGCGCTGCGACGCGGCGGCGGCGTACCGGGCCATGGCCACCGCCTTCACGTCCGCGTTCGGGGTTCCGCTCTGCCTCACCGACTCCTACCGCAGCTACGCCGGCCAGGTGCGGCTGTACGGGGAGAAGCCGGCCCTCGCCGCGATCCCCGGCACGAGCAACCACGGCTGGGGTCTCGCCGTGGACCTGTGCGGCGGCGTCCAGACCTTCGGCACGCCGCAGTACGCCTGGATGGTGGCAAACGCCGGCCGGTTCGGCTTCCTGCACCCCACCTGGGCCGATCCCGGGAACGGGCGCGAGGAGCCCTGGCACTGGGAGTACGCGGGCACCTGAGCCCCCCGGGCGCGCGCCGGACGGCGGCGCGGCGGAAATGTCGGTGTCTCCTCCTACCGTGCGGAACGACTCACGGAGGAGAAGAAGCGATGCTCATCGACTGCGACACCTGCACCGTCCGGGGGACCGGCTGCGCCGACTGCGTGGTGACCGTCCTGCTCGGCGCCCCACCGGGATGGCAGGGGACCGACCCGGTGGTGGTCCCGATGACCGGCCGCGCCCGGGGCGGGTCGGCGGCGGCCGCGGAGGACGTCGTGGTGCCGCCGCCAGGCGTGGTGGTGGAGTTCGACGACGTCGAGCGCCGGGCCGTGCGGGCGCTGGCCGACGGTGGCCTGGTGCCACCCCTGCGGCATCCGGACGGCTCCGACGGGCACGGCGGCGAGGGGTCCGGACGGCGCACGGGCTGATCGATCCGTGCCCGTCGGGGTGGCCCGGCGTTCACCCGACCGGGTGAATGCGCAGGTAGGCGCGCCGTGCCGGGCGGGACGCCCGCCACACACGTGTCAGCTGTTGCCGTTTGTCACAGGCGCATCACGGTCGTTATGGTCGTCGCCGTTCGGCCGGGTGGTCGTCATCCGTCGATGGATGGCCTCGACCGGACACCGCCTAATCACCGCGCGGCGTGCAGCACCGGCGCCCGGGGTGTACCGGGGACCCACCGCACTTCTGGGGTGAGTTCTCCCGCGGCCGGTTCGCCGGCCCGTGGGGGATAGGGCCAGTCTTCCCAGCCCGAACCCGTCAGCTAACTCGGTCGGCGGTTGCAGTGGAAGAAACGGAGAGCCGCCGCACGTGGCGACCCCTCACGCACTACTGACGCACGCCCCCGAACAGCTTCTCGCCGCCGGCCGGCGCAGCTCGTCGAGCGCCCGCCGCTTCGGCCCCCTCCGCTCCGGCCTGCTGGTCGGCGCCGCCGCCGCCCTGACCGTCACCGTCCTCCCCGGCGCCGCGAGCGCCGTCCCCGGCACGGCCGACGAGGTCGCGGCCGAGGTGGCCCGGGCCAGCCATGAGCTCGAGGTCGCCTCCGAGGAGCTGAACGAGGCGCGGGTCGCCCTGGACCGCCACCGGGACGACGCCGAGGCGGCGACCGAGGCGGCCGCAGCGGCCCAGGTCCGGCTCGACGCCCTCGACGGCCAGATCCGCCGGCTCGCCCGCAGCGCCTACACCGGCAGGGGCATGTCGCAGCTCGACATCCTGCTGTCCAGCGACTCCGCTGACCAGCTGGTGTCCCAGCTCGGCACCCTCGACGCGATCGCCGGGCACACCAACGCGGTGCTCTCCGAGGCGTCGCTGGCGTCCGAGGACGCGGAGGAGTCCCGGGACGCCGCCGCAGCGTCCGCCGCCGACGCCCAGCGCGTGGTGGACGAGATCGCCGCGAAGCAGGAGGACCTCGAGTCGAGGATCGCCGACTACCAGCGGCGGTACGACGCGCTCACCGCGCCGCAGCAGGCCGAGGTGGCCCGGGCCCA
Source organism: Blastococcus sp. SYSU DS0539 (assembly GCF_054050855.1). Classification (NCBI taxonomy): domain Bacteria; kingdom Bacillati; phylum Actinomycetota; class Actinomycetes; order Geodermatophilales; family Geodermatophilaceae; genus Blastococcus; species Blastococcus sp. SYSU DS0539. The sequence continues at coordinate 149,453 of NZ_JBJHAF010000008.1, forward strand.
CGGCGGCGACAGCCTGCCGGCGCCGGCGCCCAGCGGCGTCATCGCTCCCAGCGCCGCCGCCCAGGTGGCCGTGAACACGGCCCTGGCCCAGCTCGGCGATCCCTACGTCTGGGGTGCCGGTGGGCCGAACGCCTTCGACTGCTCGGGGCTGACGTCCTACGCCTACGCCGCCGCGGGCGTGACCCTGCCGCACTCCAGCAGGTCGCAGTCCCAGATGGGCAAGGCCGTCTCCCGCAGCGAGCTGCAGCCCGGCGACCTGGTGTTCTTCTACAGCCCGGTCAGCCACGTGGGCATGTACATCGGCAACGGCCAGATGGTGCACGCCTCCACCTCCGGCCAGCCGGTGAAGGTGGCCGGCGTGGATTCGATGGGCGGCTACAACGGCGCCCGGCGGATCGCCGGCTGACGGCATCCGTGCCACGAGGGCCGGCGACCTCTTCGGAGGTCGCCGGCCCTCGCCGTCTCCCGGGCGAGCGGGACGGCGCACCTAGGATCGGCCGGGTGAACCGGGGAGGGCGGCCAGACGCTCGGGCCGCGCTGGTCACGGCGGTCGTGCTCGGGATCGCCCTCGCCGTCGCCATCGCCGTCCGCACGCCGTGGGACGTGCTGCCCGAGCCGCCCGGCGGCTACACGGCTCCCGACCCCTCCGCGGGGCTGCCTCCCGCGCAGCTGGACCGGGCGGAGGCGTTCGCGGCCGCGCTCCGCCCCGCCTCGCTGCTCTCCCTGGCGCTGAGCCTGGCCGTCTCGGCGGCCCTCGGCCTGACCCGGCTCGGCGGGCGGCTGGTGCGTGCCGTGGCCGCACCGTTCGGCGGCCGGTGGTTCGTCCAGGTGTTGGTGGGGGTGCCGGCCCTCGTGGTCGTCGGTCGCCTGGTGACCCTCCCGGTGTCCGCCTACGCCGAGACCGTCCGGCACCGGTACGGCCTCTCCACCCGCGGGTGGGGGCTCTGGCTGCGCGACGTCGCCGTCTCGGTGGCCATCAGCGCGGCGATCAGCGCCGCGGTCGTCCTCGCCGTCCTGTGGCTGGTCCGCCGGGCCCCGCGCACCTGGTGGGCCTGGGCAGGGGGGGCGGCGGCCGCGCTGGTCGTCGTCGGCTCGTTCCTCTACCCGGTCGTCATCGAGCCGGCGTTCAACACCTTCACGCCGCTTCCGGCTGGCGAGCTGCGCACCGAGCTGCTCGCGCTGGCCGAGGAGAACGGCACCCCGGTGCAGGACGTCCTGGTCTCCGACGCCTCGCGCCGGACCACGGCCCTGAACGCCTACGTCTCCGGCTTCGGGTCGACCCGGCGGATCGTCCTGTACGACACGGTGCTCGCCGAGCTGCCGGACGCGGAGATCGAGTCGATCGTCGCCCACGAGCTCGGGCACGTGGCCACCGACGACGTGCTCACCGGCACGCTCATGGGCGCCCTCGGTGCCGGGGCGGCCACCGCGCTGGCCGGATGGCTGCTGACGTCGACGCGCCTGGTGCGGCGCGCGGGCGCGGACTCACCCGGCGATCCGCGCGTCGTGCCGCTGCTGCTCTTCCTGGTGGCGGTCGGCGGGCTGATCGCCACCCCGGTGCAGAACCTGGTGTCCCGGCAGATCGAGGAACGGGCCGATCTCCGCGCCCTGGACCTCACCCGGGACCCGGAGGCCTTCATCGGCATGCAGCAACGGCTGGCGACGTCGAACCTCGCCGACCCCGATCCGCCGGCCGCCTGGCACTGGTTCTTCGGCAGCCACCCGACCGCGGCCGAGCGCATCGCCATGGCCGAGGACTGGCTGCTCCTGGAGGGACCATGACCCGCACGCTGGTCGTCACGAACGACTTCCCGCCCCGGCAGGGTGGCATCCAGACGTTCGTCGCGGCGCTGCTCGCCCGCCGTCCGCCGGACTCGCTGGTCGTGCTGGCGTCGGACTCGCCCGGCTCGGCCGAGCACGACCTTGCGCTGCCGTACCCCGTGGTGCGCCGCCCGACGGGAATGCTGCTGCCGACGCGGGCCACCGCCCGGGCGGCCGTCGAACTCGTCGACCGGTTCGGTTGCGACACCGCGTTCTTCGGTGCGGCCGCACCGCTGGGCCTGCTGGCCCCCACCCTGCGCGCGGCGGGCGTGCGGCACCTCGTCGGCGCCACCCACGGGCACGAGACGGGCTGGGTCGCCCTGCCGGGGAGCCGCCAGGTGATGCAGCGGATCGCCGCGGGCCTCGACGTGGTCACCTACATCAGCGAGTACACCCGGGACCGGCTCGCGCCGGCGCTCGGCAGCCGCGCCCGGCTGGCCCAGCTCTCCCCGGGTGTGGACGTCGACCGGTTCACCCCGGAGGCCGACGGGGCAGCGGTGCGCGACCGGTACGGGCTGGGCGAGGCGCCGGTGGTGGTCTGCGTCTCCCGGCTGGTCCCGCGCAAGGGCCAGGACGTGCTCGTGGCGGCCTGGCCGCAGGTCCTCGCCCGGCACCCCGGCGCCCGGTTGCTGCTGGTCGGCGGCGGCCCGGCCGAGGCATCCCTCCGCCGCGCCGTGGCCCGGGCGGGGCTCCAGGACTCGGTGGTCCTCACCGGCCCCGTCGGGCACGGGCAGCTGCCCGCGCACTACGCGGCGGGCGACGTCTTCGCGATGCCCTGCCGCACCCGTCGCGGCGGGCTGGACGTCGAGGGGCTCGGGATGGTGTTCCTCGAGGCGGCGGCCTGCGCCCGGCCCGTGGTCGCCGGGACCTCCGGTGGGGCGCCGGAGGCGGTGCAGGAGGGCGTCACCGGCCACGTCGTCGACCCGCGCTCACCCGCTGCCGTGGCGGCCGCCCTGAACGGCCTGCTGGACGATCCGGACCGGGCCCGCGCCCTGGGGTCCGCCGGCCGGGCCTGGGTCGAGCAGCGGTGGTCGTGGTCGACCATCGCGGCCGACTTCGCCCACCTGCTCGAGCCCTGAACGCACCGGGCCCCGTCCCACCGGTGGTGGGACGGGGCCCGGTCGGGCGGCGGGCTCAGCGGGTGTAGAGCGCGTCCACCTCGGAGCCGAACTGCTTCATGACGACGTTCCGCTTCAGCTTGAGGCTCGGGGTCAGCATCCCGTTGTCCTCGGTGAAGTCGGTGTCCAGCACGGTGAACTTCTTGATCGCCTCGGCCTGCGACACCGCCTTGTTGGCGTCCTTGACCGCGGCGTCGAGCTCGGCCTGCAGGTCGGCGTCCTCCCGCACCTGCGCGACCGTGAGGTCGGCCGGCTTGCCCTTGGACTCCAGCCACTGCGGCAGGGCTTCCTCGTCGAGGGTGATCAGTGCGGCGATGAACGGCCGCGCGTCGCCGACGACGATGCACTGGCTGACCAGGCGGTGCGCCCGCAGCCGGTCCTCGAGCACCGCCGGGGCGACGTTCTTGCCGCCCGCGGTCACCAGGATCTCCTTCTTGCGACCGGTGATCTTGATGAAGCCGTCGTCGTCGATCTCGCCGATGTCGCCGGTGTGGAACCAGCCGTCGGCGTCGATCGCCTCCCGGGTGGCCTGCTCGTTCTTCCAGTAGCCGCGCATGACCACGCCGCCGCGCAGCAGGATCTCGCCGTCCTCGGCGATCGCGGCGGAGACGCCCGGCAGCGGCCGGCCGACGGTGCCGATGCGGAAGGCGTCCTCGTGGTTGACGGAGGCGGCGGCGGTGGTCTCGGTGAGGCCGTAGCCCTCGAACACCGGGACGCCGATGCCGCGGAAGAAGTGGCCGAGCCGCTCGCCGAGCGGCGCACCGCCGGAGATGGCGCCGAGGCACCGCCCGCCGAGCGCGGCCCGCAGCTTCCCGTAGACGAGCTTGTCGAACAGCGCGTGCTGCAGCCGCAGGCCGATCCCGGCACCACCGCTGTCCTGGGCGCGCGACCAGTCGATGGCCACCTGGGCGGCCCGGTCGAAGATCTTGCCCTTGCCGTCGCCCTCGGCCTTCGCCTTGGCCTGGTTGTAGACCTTCTCGAACACCCGCGGGACGGCCAGCACGAACGTCGGCTTGAACCCGCCGAGGTCCTCGACCAGGTTCTTCACGTCCGGGGTGTGCCCGATGACGGTGCGGGTCTTGATGGCGCCGACCTGCAGGACGCGGGCGAGCACGTGCGCGAGCGGGATGAACAGCAGCAGCGAGCCCTGCATGTTCATGAACCGGCCGAGCAGGGTCATGCCGTTGTCGATCTCGAACAGGAAGTTGCCGTGGGTCAGCTCGCAGCCCTTCGGCCGGCCCGTGGTGCCGCTCGTGTAGATCAGCGTGGCGAGGCTGTCGGCGTTCAGCGTCTTCCGGCGGGCCTCGAGCTCGCTGTCCGGGACGCCGGCGCCTGCCTGGGTGAGCGTGCCGATCGCGTCGTCCTCGATCACGTGGACGGACTTGAGGTCGGGCGCCTGGTCCCGGACCGAGTCGACGGCGGTGGCGTGCTCGTCGCGCTCGACGACCACCGCGGTGGCGCCGGAGTCCGACAGGATCCACGCCACCTGGTCGGCGCTGGAGGTCTCGTAGATCGGGACGACGACCGCGCCGGCGGTCCAGATGGCGTAGTCGAAGACGGTCCACTCGTAGCGGGTCTTCGCCTGGAGGGCGACCCGGTCGCCCGGGGCGACCCCGGCCGCGATGAGCCCCTTCGCCACGCCGGCGACCTCACCGGCGAACTCCGCCCAGGTGACGTCCTGCCACTGGCCGCCGCGGCGGCGCCGCAGCCCCACCTCGGCGCCGGCCTCGGCTACGTTGGTGGCCAGCATGTCGGTCAGCGCCTCGTCGGGGCCGACCTCGGTGGTCACAGGAACGCTGAACTCGCGCACGCGTGGTCCTCTCCTCCCCGCCGGCCACGAGGCGCCGTCGCCCGCGGCCCCGGTACGGGGACGTCCCGGTCAATCTAGCGGCTGGTGCTACTCGGCAGTAGCCGAGTGCTGCGGTGGACGGGGCCCGTTCACCCGGAAGCAGCTAGCCTGCTGCCCATGGCGGACCAGTCCACCCAGTCGATCGTCGTCGAGGCGCCTGCGGCCGAGGTCATGGCGGTGATCGCCGACTTCCCGGCGTATCCGCAGTGGGTCGCCTCCGCCAAGAAGGTCGAGGTGCTCGAGACCGGGGACGACGGGCGGGCCCGTCGCGTCCACTTCGTGCTCGACGCCGGCGCGGTGAAGGACGACTACGTCCTCGAGTACGCGTGGGACGACGACCGCCGCGTCTCCTGGCACCTGGTCACGGGCCAGATGCAGAAGCGGCAGGAGGGCTCCTACACCCTCGCCGAGAGCGGCGGCCGCACCGAGGTGACGTACTCGATCACCATCGACCTCTCCATCCCGATGCTCGGGATGATCAAGCGCAAGGCGGAGAAGGTCATCCTGGACACCGCGCTCAAGGAGCTCAAGAAGCGCGTCGAGGGCTGACCCGGCGTGCGCACCCTGCTGGTCACCGGCCCGGGCGGGGCGGGGACGTCCACCGTCGCCGCGGCCGCCGCCGTCCGTACCGCCCGGGAGGGCCGCAGCACGCTGCTGCTCTCCCGGCAGGCGTCCCCGGTGAGCGGCCTCGACGCGGTGCCCGGGCTCCGCGTGCAGCGGGTCGACGGGCGGCGGGCCGTCGAGGACCTGTGGGGATCCCACGTCGACTCGCTCGGGCCGCTGCTGCCGCACCTGGCGCTCCCGCCGGCGAGCTCCGTCGTGCCGCCACCGGGCGCCGACGACCTCGCCCTGCTCGCGGCACTGGGGAACGCCGACGCGGACGTGGTGGTGGTCGACGCCGGCCCGCTGCGCGACGGGCTGTCGCTGGCCGCCCTGCCCGGGGCGCTGCGGTGGTGGCTGGACCAGGCCCTGCCGCCGACGGCGCGGGCGCTGGCCGCCGTCCGGACGGCGGCGGTCACCGCCGGCGCGGCCCGGTCGGGTCCGCTCGACGCGGTGCTGGCCGCCGTTCCCGTCGTCGAGCGGCTGCTCACCCGTGACCGGCTGGCCGACCCCACGGCGACGGCGGTCTGGTTGACCGCCGGTGCCCGCGGGGCCGCCGTCCCGGCGGTGCGGAGCGCCGCCACCGTCCTGGGCCTGCACGGGCTGCGGGCCGCCGCCGTGCTGGCCCGGGTGCTCCCCGCCGGTGGGGCCGGGGAGTGGTGGGCCGGCCGCGCCGCCGAGCAGGACGCGGCGCTCGGCGACCTGGCGGACGTCGCGCCCGTGCACGAGGTCCCCGAGCTGCCGGGCACGCCGACGGACGTCGACGCCGTGGTGGCGCTGCTGGACGGGCTGGAGCTCCCCGCCTCCGGTGGGCCCCCGGCCCCGGCCCCGCGGCGGCGGGACGGCGGCGGCTGGGCGCTGACCGTGCCGCTGCCCTTCGCCGAGCGGGCGGCCGTGGGGCTGACCCGGTGGGGCGATGACCTCGTGGTGGCAGTGGGGGAGGATCGTCGTTCACTGCGCCTGGACTCGTTGTTGCGACGGTGCGAGGTGACCGGAGGGCGGCTGGCCGCCCCCGGCACCGCCGACGCGCGCCTCGAGGTCAGCTTCCGCGCGGATCCGCAGCAGTGGCCGGCCGACCTCCTGGCGGCCGAGGGGAGGACCACATGACCACCGGTGCCGACTGGCTCGACTCGGCCCGCCGCCTGGTCGACGCCGTCCGTGCCAGCGCCGAGCCCGCGCCCGGCGCGACCGCCGACGAGCACGGCGGCGACTGCCGCTGGTGCCCGGTCTGCCAGACGGCGGCCGTGGTCCGGGGCGACCGGCCCGAGGTGACCGCGGCCCTGGCCGACGTCCTCACCACCGCCGCGGCCGCGCTCCGCACGTTCGCCGAGGCCCCGCGCGAGGGCGCCGCCGACCCGGCAACCGCGGAGGAGGACGCGCCCCCCGCCGGGCAGCCGGCCGTCCAGCGGATCGACATCGCGTGACCTCGCCGGACGTGACGGCCCGGCCGGCGCTGGGCATCGACATCGGTGGCACCAAGGTCGCCGGCGGGTTGGTGGCGCCCGACGGCACGATCCTGGCGACCGCCCGCCGGGCCACCCCGGGCGCCTCGGTGAGCGACACCGAGGACGCCATCGCGGCCGTGGTCGAGGAGCTGGCCGTGGGCGTCGGCGGCGAGCTCGTCGGGGTCGGCGTCGGGGCCGCCGGGTGGTTCGACCGCACCGGGGACACCGTGCTGTTCAGCCCCCACCTGGCCTGGCGCAACTCGACGCTGCGCAAGGACCTCGGCGCGCGGCTGCAGCGCCCCCTGTGGGTGGGCAACGACGCCGACGCCGCGGCCTGGGCCGAGTACCGCTACGGCGCGGCCCGGGGTGCCGACCTGGCGCTGATGATCACGCTGGGCACCGGCATCGGCGGCGGCATCGTCCTCGACGGCCGGCTGCGCCGTGGCTCGCACGGCGTCGCGGGGGAGTGGGGGCACATGCGCGTCGTGCCCGACGGGCGGCTGTGCGCCTGCGGCAACCGCGGGTGCTGGGAGCAGTACGCCAGCGGCACCGCGCTCGGGCAGACCGCGCGCGAGGTCGCCCGCACCTCACCGGCCGCCGCGGCGCTGCTGCTGGAACGGGTGGACTGCGAGCCCGAGCGGCTGACCGGCGAGCACGTGGCCCGAGCGGCGTACGACGGCGACCCGCTCGCCCTGGAGCTGGTCACCGAGGTCGGGTACTGGCTGGGCCAGGGCATCGCCGACCTGGCCGCCGTGCTCGACCCGGAGGTCGTGGTGATCGGCGGCGGGGTCAGCGTGCTCGGCGAGATGGTGCTCGGGCCGGCGCGGGAGCGGCTCGAGCGCGCGCTGCCCGGCCGCGGGTTCCGGCCGGGCCCGCGCATCGTCGCCGCCGACCTGGGCGCCCAGGCCGGCATCGTCGGCGCCGCCGACCTGGTCCGCCGGGCCGTCGCCGAGGGCGAGGCCTAGACCACCGCGCCGTCGTCGCCGTCGTCGGCCGAGCGGTCACGCATCCGGGAGACCAGCAGCGCGACCCCGCCGGCGACCACCGCCACGCCCACCACGAGACCGGCGTCGGCCGAGAGGCCGATCACCGAGGGCACGCCGATGAGCAGGATGCCCGCCGCCACCAGCAGCACCGCGTACAGCACCGCCGGTGCCGGGACGGGCAGGGGCGGCGGGGGTGGGGGCTCGTAGTGCTCGTCCGGCCGGTCCAGCACCGGCACCTCGTGCGGCGCCGGCGGGGGTGCGGCGGACGGCTGCTCGTCGACGGCGGCGCGACCGTGCTCGGCCTCGAAGGCGGCCACGATCCGGCGCCACTCGGCGTCCTCGTCGATGTCGCGGCCGGCCGGCCGGCGGGCCGGACGGGGCTCGGTCGGGTGCTCGTCGGCATGCTGGTCCACCAGCCCCCGCGCCTCCGCCTGGCGGGCGCGGTCGACGTACAACCGGTCCGACGGCGGGCTCGGCAGGACGACCGACCGGGTGTACGGGCCGACGTCGGCGGCCGGCTCGAGGTACGCGGCGATGCCGGCGGCCTCCAGGACATCGAGCAGGTGCTCGCCCACGCGGGGGTCGACGTCACGCACCGGGCTCCACAGCGCGGCGTCGAGGCCGTTGTCGCGGCGGCCCCGTCCCCGCCGGTCGGTCATCTGCGGTCCGCCGGTGACGCACCCGGCTCGCCGGCCGGCACGCGGGCACGGATCCACTCCGCGGACCGGCTGAAGATCAGCGGGGCGTCGTTGTCCAGCGTGGCCACGTGGTAGCTGTTCTCCAGCACCACCTCGGTGGTGTCCGCGCTGCCCACCCCGGCGAGCAGGATCGCGCTGTTGACCGGCTCGACGACGTGGTCCTCGGTGCTGTGGAAGACGATGACGGGCGCGGTGACCCGGCCCAGGTCGGCGCGGGTGGCGGCCCACAGGCCGCGCAGCTGCATCATCGCCCGGGTGGGCAGCTTGGGGTAGGCCAGCTCGGCCACGCCGGGCTTCTTGATGTCGCTGGCGATCGGTGCCCAGCTGGGGGTGAGCCGCGCGAGCAGGGGCAGCAGCTTCGCGTCCAGCCGCTGGGTCAGCAGCGCCGGGTTCACCAGCAGCAGGCCGGCGACGTCGTCGGGCCGGACCTGGGCCAGCCGGGTGGCCAGGGTGCCGCCCATCGACAGCCCGGCGACGAACACCCGGTCGCAGACCGCGGCCAGCTCGTCGAAGGCGTCCTCGACCGTCGCCGTCCACTGGTCGGAGGTGCTGGTGTTGCAGTCCTGCCAGCGCGTCCCGTGGCCGGGGAGCAGCGGGCACCGGACGGCGAAGCCCTCGGCGGCCAGGTGCTCGCCCCAGGGCCGCATGCTCATCGGCGTCCCGGTGAACCCGTGGACCAGCAGCACGCCGGTGCGCCCCTCCGGTCCGTCGCGCCCGGGGAAGTCGAACGGTTCTGCTCCGGGCATGACCTCGGGTGCAGGGGTCGGTCCGGGCACGGGGCTCCTCCTCGGCGTCCGGCGTCGACGCCGGTGTCAGCTACCTCACGATGGTGCTCCGATTGTGATTCGGGCCCCAGGCTCCCTAGTCTGGCAGTCCCCGAGGGAGGCGTGTTGTTCTACTGGTTCCTCAAGTTCGTCGCGATCGGCCCGGTGGTGCGGGTGGTCTTCCGCCCGAAGGCCGAGGGCACCGAGCACGTACCCGCGACGGGCGCCGCCATCCTGGCGAGCAACCACCTGTCCGCTGCGGACTGGGTGTTCATGCCGCTGCAGCTGAAGCGGCGGGTCACCTTCCTGGCGAAGTCGGAGTACTTCACCGGCACGGGCGTGAAGGGCTTCCTCCAGCGCGCGTTCTTCACCGGCGCCGGGCAGGTGCCCATCGACCGGTCGAGCGCCTCGGCGGCCGAGGGCGCCATCCAGACCGGCATCCGCACCCTCCGCGACGGGAAGCTGCTGGGCATCTACCCCGAGGGCACCCGCTCGCCCGACGGCCGCCTCTACCGCGGCAAGATCGGCGTGGCGCGGATGGCGCTCGAGACCGGCGTCCCGGTCGTCCCGGTCGCCATGGTCTACAGCACCCGGACGCTGCCGTTCGGCAAGCGGATCACCCGGGTGCGGGTCCGGTTCGGCGAGCCGCTGGACTTCAGCCGCTACGAGGGCCTGGCCGGTGACCGCTTCGTCGAGCGCTCGATCACCGACGAGATCATGTACGAGATCATGATGCTGTCGGGCCAGGAGTACGTCGACGTCTACGGCGCCACGGTGAAGAAGTCGATGGACGCCACCGGAGCCAGCGCCAGCGAGGTCATCGCCACGCTGCAGCCGCCCGCCACCGAGGCCGCCGACCGCGCCCCCACCTCGCTCGCCGGTTAGCGGGGGAGCACCCGGGCGAGGACGTCGCGCAGGAGGGCGAGCAGCTCCGACCGGGGCATCGTCGGCTCCAGCACCCACTGCGCGACCAGCTCCTCGGTGAACGCGAAGAACGCGAGCACCAGCTGCCGGCGCCGGGCGTCGTCCGGCAGGCCGAGGGCCTGCAGCCCGACCTCGACCAGCCGGCTGCGGGTCTCCTCGTACACCTCGGCCACCCAGGGGTCGCCGCCGGCGGCGCCGCGCACGAAGGCCAGGTGGGTCTCCCGGAAGGTCTCCACCCAGCCGACGTAGCGGTCCAGCATCCCGTCGACGGCGTCGCCGTCGGTGCCGGCGGGCGTGCCCGGCCGGGGCAGCAGGTGGGCCCACAGCAGCTCCGCGGCGGCCCGGGTGACGGCGGCGTAGTAATCGCGCTTGCTGGGGAAGTAGTGGAACAGCAGGCTGCGGCTGATGCCGGCCCGGCGGGCCACCTCGTCGATCGTCAGCTCCTGCACCGGCGTGGTGGGCAGCAGCTCGAGCCCGATCTGCACCAGCTGTGCCCGCCGGTCGCCCGCCGACCGCCGGCCCCGTCCCGGCTCGGGGGGCGAGGCGGTCATGCCCGGATCCGCCGGATCACGCCACCGCCCGGTCGGCGGTGGCGGCCGCGACGAGACGCAGCAGCCCCTCGACGACCAGCTGCGGCTGCTCCTGGGGAAGCATGTGGCCGGTGCGCTCGGCACGGTGCAGCCGTGCCCCGGGCAGCGCCTCGGCGAGGTGGAGGCTGTGCCGCTCCGGCGTGAGCTTGTCGCTGTCCCCGACGAAGATCTCGACCGGCACCCGGGTCAGCGCCGCCAGCTCCGCGCGCTTGTCGTGGTCGCCGAGGGCGGGCATGAACCGGATGAAGGAGCGCAGCGTCGAGGCGTGCATGATCTCCGCCCCGGTGAGCACCATCTCGTCGGTCGCATCGGCGCCGTAGAGCAGGCCGCGGACCATCTTCCGGTGGCGCGGGTGCGCCGGCGGCACGAGGTTGCGCAGCCGCTCCAGCACGCCCGCCCCGGCCAGCGCGGCGTCGAGTACGCCGGGCCGGATCCTGGCCATGCGCCCACCCGCCGAGCGGGGATCAGAGGTCAGGTCGCCGGCGGAGGTGGAGACCAGCGCGACGCCGCGCACCCGGTCGCCGAACAGCTCCGGGCGCGCCGCGGCCAGGCACATGACGGTCATGCCCCCCATGGAGTGCCCGCCGAGGACGACGGGGCCGGTGGGCGCCAGCCGGTCGAGGACGTCGGCCAGATCGCGGCCGAGCTGGTCGACGGTGATCTCCGCCTCGCCCCACGTCGACCGGCCGTGCCCGCGCTGGTCGTACCGGACCAGGCGGAGCTCCCCGGCGGCGGCCCGGTCGGCGAGCCGGGTGGCGACGTCGTCCCAGGCGGCCTGGGACAGCGTCCAGCCGTGCGCGAGGACCACGGTCACCGGCGCGCTATCGGCGCCCTCGACCGTGGCGTGCAGCCGGGCGCCGTCGCCGGTGGGAACGGCGGCGGTGCGCTTGCAGACGGTGCGGGACGGGGTGGTCACGCGGCCTCCTCCGTGCGGACCGGCGCGGTCGCCGGGATGCCGACGTAGTTCTCCCGGTCCAGGGACCGGGTGAGCTTCCGGAACCGGAAGGTGAAGTCCGGCCACAGCGTGGTGTTGTGGCCGTGCTGGTCCAGGTACCAGCTGGCGCAGCCGCCGGCGAGCCAGACGGTGCCCCTCGACTTCTTCGCGATCAGTGCGCGGTAGGCCTCCTGGGCGGCCGGCGTGGTCTCCAACACCGCGAGACCCTCGGCGTCCATCGTGCGGAGCGCGTCGTCGACGTAGGCGACCTGCGACTCGATCATGTAGACCATCGACGTGTGGCCGACGCCCACGTTCGAGCCCACCAGCAGGAACAGGTTCGGGAAGCCGGCGACCGTCGTGCTGCGGTTGCTCACCATCCCCTCGTCCCAGACCTCGGCGAGGGTGCGCCCGTCCCGGCCGGCGATCTTGCCGGCGATCGGCAGGTCCGTGACGTGGAAGCCCGTGGCCAGCACGATGGTGTCGGTGGGCCGCTCGATCCCGTCGGTGGTGACGACGGAGTGCGGCCGCACCTCGGCGATCCCGGCGGTGACCAGCTCGGCGTTCGGAGCCGCCACGGCCGGGAAGTAGTCGTTGCTGATCAGGATGCGCTTGCAGCCGATCGTGTAGTCCGGCGTCAGGGCCTTGCGCAGCTTCGGGTCGCGCACCTGCCGGTCGAGGTGGGCCTTGGCGAGCGTGCCCACGGGCTTGAGGAATGCCCGGCGCTTGGCCATGCCGAGCACGAGGAACTCGCGGGCGGTGTAGAGCAGGCCGCGGATGGCCCGCTGCAGCCCGGGGACCGTCCGGTAGAGCCGCCGGGCCCACGGCTTCACCGGGTGGTCGGTGCGGGGAACCACCCAGGCGGGGGTCCGCTGGTAGACGGCGATGCTCTCCACCTGCGGCTGGATGGCCGGCACGATCTGGATCGCCGAGGCGCCGGTGCCGATGACGGCGACCTTCTCCCCGGTGACGTCGTGGGCGGAGTCCCAGCGGGCCGAGTGCATGACCGTGCCGGCGAAGGCGTCCAGGCCCGGGATGTCCGGATAGGTCGGGTCGGCCAGGGCGCCGGCCGCGGACACCAGCACCTGGGCGCGGAACACGCCGGCCGACGTCGTCACCAGCCAGCGGCGCTGGTCGTCGTCCCAGCGGGCGGCGGTGACGTCCGCGCCGAACACGCAGTGTTCCCGGACGCCGAAGCGGTCGGCCGTGGCCTGCAGGTAGGCCTGGATCTCGGGCTGCTCGGAGTAGGAGCGCGGCCAGTCCGGGTTCGGGGCGAAGGAGTAGGAGTACAGGTGCGACTGCACGTCGCACGCCGCCCCCGGATAGGTGTTGTCCCGCCAGGTGCCGCCGACGTCGTCGGCCCGCTCCAGCAGCAGGAAGTCGGTCTCCCCGCGCTCGCGCAGCGTGATGGCCATGGCCAGGCCGGCGAAGCCCGAGCCGATGATCGCCACCCGGACCTCGCGGGCCGCTGCCCCCGCCCGCGCGGAGGGTGCGGACTGTGTCTCGATCACGCTGGTCACCTCGGAATGGGTCCTCTCCTCCGGCTTGCTGAGCAACGCTCAACAAGCTACAACAGCTGTTGAGCAGTGCTCAATCCGAGCGCGACGATCCCCGGAGGAATGCCCCATGGCCCGTGGTCCCGGCAAGCGCACGCGCACGTCCCTCGCCGGCAGGTCCGTCCTCATCACCGGTGCCGCCCGTGGCATCGGGGCCGAGCTGGCCCGCAAGGCGGCCGCCCGTGGCGCCCGCGTGGCCCTGGTCGGGCTGGAGCCCGAGCAGCTGGCGGCGGTCGCCGACGAGCTCGGGCCCGAGCACCTGTGGGTGGAGGCCGACGTCACCGACGCCGACGCCCTGAAGGCGGCGGTGCAGCGCACCGTGGACACCTTCGGCGGGCTGGACGTCGTCGTCGCCAACGCCGGCATCGCGCCGCTCACCACGGTGATGACGTCGTCGGCGCACGCGCTGGCCCGCACCATCGAGGTCAACCTGATCGGCACGATGCTGACCGCGCACGCCGCGCTGCCGGAGATCGCGAAGCGCCGCGGGCACGTGCTGCTGATCAGCTCGGCCGCGGCCTTCACCGTGCTGCCCGGCATGAGCGCGTACTGCGCGTCCAAGGCGGGCGTGGAGCGCTTCGGCGACGCGCTGCGCCTGGAGGTCGCCTACCGCGGGGTCACCGTGGCGAGCGCGCACCCGACGTGGATCGACACCGACATGGTCCGCGACACCGAGGCGGCGCTACCCACCTTCAAGGCCACCCGCAGGCAGCTCCCCGGCCCGCTGGGCGCCTTCACCTCGGTCGAGGCGTGCGCCGAGGCGCTGGTGGAGAACCTGGAGACCCGCGGCCGCCGGGTGTTCGTCCCCCGTTCCGTGGGCACCGTGGCGGCGCTGCGCCAGCTGGTCACCGGCGTGCTCGCCGAGAAGGTCGCGATGGCGGTCTCGGCGAAGCGGGTGCCGCAGCTGGAGCGCGACATCGCGGCGCTGGACGGGCGCGAGTTCGGCCCCAACTCCGTCGGCGACCGCGCCAAGGGCGCAGCCTAGGACCGACCCCGTCGATAGGTGCACAGATCGCCGGGGTCAGTGGGTCCAGGAGCCGGCGCGGCCGACGGCGTCCTGCCAGCGGTCGTGCCGGCCGTCGTCGCGGCGTCCGGCCTCCGGGTCGAACCGCCGGTCGAGGGCCCAGGTGGCGCGCAGCTCGTCGGTGTTGCCCCAGACGCCGGTGCCCAGGCCGGCGAGGAAGGCCGCGCCCAGCGCCGTCGTCTCGGTGACCTTCGGGCGGCGCACCGGCACCCCGAGCTGGTCGGCCTGCAGCTGGAGGAGCAGGTCGTTGGCGCTCGCGCCGCCGTCGGCCGACAGCTCCGGGACCTCCAGGCCGGCCTCGTCGACCATCACGTCGACGACGTCGCGCACCTCGAAGGCGATCGCCTCGAGGGTCGCACGGGCGATGTGCGCGCGCGTGGTGCCGCGGGTGAGGCCGAGGAGGGCGCCGCGGGCGTGCGGGTCCCAGTGCGGGGCGCCCATGCCGGTCAGCGCCGGCACGAAGACGACCTCGCCGGAGTCGGGCACCGTGCGGGCCAGCCCCTCGATCTCGGCGGCGGAGTCGATGAGCCCGAGGCCGTCGCGCAGCCACTGGACGGCGGCGCCGGTCACGAAGATCGCGCCCTCGAGGGCGTAGACCAACCCGTCGCCGAGGTCCCACGCGACCGTGGTGAGCAGCCCGGCGCCCGAGCGCACGATGTCGGACCCGGTGTTGGTGAGCACGAACGAGCCGGTGCCGTAGGTGCACTTGCTCATCCCGGGGGAGTAGCAGGCCTGCCCGAACAGCGCCGCCTGCTGGTCGCCGGCGATCCCGGCGATCGGCAGCGCGAGGCCGAGGAAGGCGTCGGGGTCGGTCGTGCCGACGACGCCGGAGCTCGGCACCACCTCGGGGAGGGCCGACCGCGGGACGTCGAAGAGGTCGCAGAGCTCGTCGGACCAGGCGCCCTTCTCCAGGTCGAAGAGCAGGGTGCGGCTGGCGTTGGTCGGGTCGGTGACGTGCGCCGGGCCGCCGGTGAGGCGGGCGATCACGTACGAGTCGACGGTGCCCAGCGCCAGCGAGCCGTCGCGGACGCCGGACCACAGCCGCGGCTCGTGCTCGGCCAGCCAGGCGAACTTGGTCCCGGTGAAGTAGGGGTCCAGCCGGAGCCCCGTCGCCCGCGCGACCTGCTCCTCGACGCCCTCGTCCCGCAGCCGGTCGCAGATCTGCGTGGTGCGGCGGTCCTGCCAGACGATGGCCGGCCGGGGGGAGTGCAGGGTGCGCCGGTCCCAGACGACGGCGGTCTCCCGCTGGTCGGTGAGGCCGATGCAGGTGGGCTGCTCGTCGGTGCCGGCCAGCGCCTCGCGGCAGGCGGCCACCGTCGCCGTCCAGATGTCGTCGGGCTCGTGCTCCACCCAGCCCGGGCGCGGGAACAGCTGCGCGAACTCGCGGTAGCCCCGCGACAGGACGTCGCCCTGCTCGCCCACGACCAGCGCGGTCACCCCGGTGGTCCCTGCATCGATGGCCAGTACCGGCATGGCCCGAACCTAGCCGCCGCCACCCTGCCGCGCTGCGGCGATCGTGCCGTCGCCCGGGCCACCTACGGTGGTGCGGTGCGGCGCTTCTTCTACGACACCGAGTTCATCGAGGACGGCACGACGATCGACCTGGTGTCGATCGGCGTCGTGGACGAGACCGGACGCGAGTTCTACGCGGTGAGCACCGCGTTCGACCCGGACAAGGCGATCCCGTGGGTGCGCCGCAACGTCCTCGACCAGCTGCCGCCGCCCGCGGACAAGGCCTGGCGCAGCCGCGAGCGGATCCGCGACGACCTGCTCGCCTTCCTCACCGGCCCCGGCGAGGAGATCGAGCTGTGGGCCTGGTTCGCCGCCTACGACCACGTGGCGCTGTGCCAGCTGTGGGGTGCGATGCCGGCGCTGCCCCGGCCGATCCCGCGGTTCACCCGCGAGCTGCGCCAGCGCTGGGACGACCGCGGGCAGCCGGCTCTGCCGCCCAAGCCGGCGGGCACCCACGACGCGCTGGTCGACGCCCGCTACAACCTGGCCCGCTGGCACGCGATCGAGGCCGCCACCGGGTCCTGAGCGGACCGCCGCGCGAGAGGACCTCCCGGGCCCGCGGGCCGCACGGGGCGGGAAGCAGAGCCGCGTTCCCACGTCGACCACGGCGCCGACCTGCGGCATCATGGCCGCGACCGGCGTCGGGCCCGGCCCGCCCGCAGCTCCCCGGAGGCGTCCATGCGCATCGGCATCCTCACCGGCGGCGGCGACTGCCCCGGCCTCAACGCGGTCATCCGCGCGATCGTGCGCAAGGGGGTCGGGGAGCTCGGCGACGAGGTCGTCGGCTTCCGGGACGGCTGGCGCGGGCTGCTCGAGGACGACAGCGTGCCGCTGGACCTGCCGTCGGTCCGCGGCCTCCTCCCGCGCGGCGGCACGGTCCTGGGCACGTCCCGGACCAACCCCTACTCCGTCGACGGCGGCCCGGAGCGGGTGCTGGAGACCCTGCGCCGCACCGGCGTCGACGCGCTGATCCCCATCGGCGGGGAGGACACCCTCGGGGTGGCCGCCCGGCTGGCCGAGGCCGGGGGCGTCCGCGTGGTCGGGGTGCCCAAGACCATCGACAACGACCTGGACGCCACCGACTACACCTTCGGCTTCGACACCGCCGTCGGGGTCGCGATGGAGGCCATCGACCGGTTGCACACCACCGGCGACAGCCACCACCGCACGCTCGTGGTCGAGGTGATGGGCCGGCACGCCGGCTGGATCGCGCTGCACGCCGGCATGGCCGGCGGGGCCAACGTCATCCTGATCCCCGAGCACCCGTTCGACGTCGACGGGGTCGTCGAGCACGTGCGGCACCGGTTCGCCTCGGGGTTCTCCCCGATCGTCGTGGTCTCCGAGGGGGCGAAGCCGAAGGACGGCGACATGGTGCTGTCCACCGGGGAGAAGGACGCCTTCGGCCATGTGCGCCTCGGCGGCGTGGGCCCGGCGCTGGCCGCGCTCGTCGAGGAGCGGACCGGCCGGGAGGCCCGGGCGGTCGTGCTCGGCCACGTGCAGCGCGGCGGCACCCCGTCGCCGTTCGACCGGGTGCTCGCCACGCGCTTCGGCCTGGCCGCCGTCTCGGCGGTGCACGCCGGCGAGACCGGGGTCATGGTCGCCCTGCGGGGCACCGACATCATCCGGGTCCCGCTCGCGGAGGCGACCGCCCAGCTCAAGCTGGTGCCGGCCGAGCGGTACGCCGAGGCGGAGGTCTTCTTCGGCTGACGTCGCCGGAAGTGTGGCACCGGCGACATGCCCTCCGGCCGGAGTACGGAACCGCCGTACCCTCGGGGGCGTGAGTCTCACCGAACCTGCGCAGACGGTGCCCGGCCTGGACCGGTGGCGGGAACTGCCCGCCGCCCAGCAGCCGCGGTGGCCCGACCGCGCCGCCCTCGACGCGGTGCTCGGAACGCTGTCCACGGTGCCGCCGATCGTCGCGCCCGCCGAGGTCGACACGCTCCGTACCCAGCTGGCCGACGTCGCCCAGGGCAAGGCGTTCCTGCTCCAGGGCGGTGACTGCGCGGAGACCTTCGACCTCAACACCGAGCCGCACCTGCAGGCGACCACCCGCACGCTGCTGCAGATGGCCGTCGTCCTCACCTACGGCGCCAGCGTGCCGGTGGTCAAGGTCGGCCGGGTGGCCGGGCAGTACGCCAAGCCGCGCTCGTCCGACACCGACGCCCTCGGCCTGCCGTCCTACCGCGGCGACATGGTCAACTCGCTGGAGCCGGTGATGGAGCAGCGCATCCCGGACCCGAACCGGCTGGTGCGCGCCTACGCGAACTCGGCCGCGGCGATGAACATGATCCGGGCCTACGCCCGCGGCGGCATGGCCGACCTGCACGCCGTCCACGACTGGAACCGTGACTTCGTGGCCAACTCGCCGGCCGGGGTGCGGTACGAGGTCATCGCCCGGGAGATCGACCGGGCGCTGGCGTTCATGCGGGCGTGCGGCATCGAGTCCGACGCGCTGCGCGGGGTGGAGCTGTTCAACTCGCACGAGGCGCTGATCCTCGACTACGAGCGCGCGCTGCTGCGCATGCACGAGGGCCGCCCGTACGCGCTCTCCGCCCACTTCGTGTGGGTGGGGGAGCGCACCCGCCAGATGGACGGCGCGCACATCGAGTTCGTCTCGAAGCTGGCCAACCCGATCGGCGTGAAGATCGGCCCGACGACGACGCCGGAGCAGGCCACCGAGCTCGTCGAGCGGCTCGACCCCGACGGCGTCCCCGGCAAGCTCACGCTGATCAGCCGGATGGGCAACGGCAAGATCCGCGACGTGCTGCCGGGCATCGTCGAGAAGGTGACCGCCAGCGGCCACCAGGTGGTGTGGCAGTGCGACCCCATGCACGGCAACACCCACGAGTCGCCCAGCGGCTACAAGACCCGCCACTTCGACCGCGTCGTCGACGAGGTGCTGGGCTTCTTCGACGTGCACCGGGCGCTGGGCACCTGGCCCGGCGGCATCCACGTCGAGCTCACCGGTGAGGACGTCACCGAGTGCCTCGGCGGCGCGATGGAGATCGGCGACGACGACCTCAACAGCCGTTACGAGACCGCCTGCGACCCGCGGCTGAACACCGGGCAGTCGCTGGAGCTGGCCTTCCTCGTGGCGGAGATGCTGCGTGGCTGACGGTTTCCCCGGCGGCGTCGTCGACCTGCGGTCGGACACCGTCACCCGGCCCACCGCGGCGATGCGCCGCGTCATGGCCGAGGCCGAGGTCGGCGACGACGTCTACCGCGAGGACCCGTCGATCACCGCGCTCGAGGAGCGGGTGGCGGCCATGTTCGGCCACGAGGCCGGGCTGTTCGTCCCCTCGGGGACCATGGGGAACCAGATCGGCATGCGGCTGGTCTGCGAGCCCGGCCAGGAGATCCTCTGCGACGCCGACGCGCACGTCGTCACCTACGAGATGGGCGCGGCCGCCGCGATCTTCGGCATCTCCACGCGGACGGTGGTCTCCGCGGGCGGCCGGCTGGACGCCCGGCAGCTGATCGACCAGGTGCGGCCGAAGGGTGACTGGCACCTGACCGCCACCGCGGCGATCGCGGTGGAGAACTCGCACAACCGCGGCGGTGGGCTCGTGCAGCCGCTCGGCGAGCTGCGCCGGTTGTGGGACTGGTCCCGGGGTGCCGGCGTCGCCGTCCACCTCGACGGCGCCCGCGTCTGGAACGCCGCGGCGGCCTCCGGCACGGACCTGGCCACCTACGGCCGACTGGCCGACACCGCGTCGGTCTGCCTGTCCAAGGGGCTCGGTGCACCGGTCGGCTCGGTGCTGGTTGCCTCGGCGGAGCGCATCGCGACGGCCCGGCTGTGGCGCAAGCGCCTCGGCGGCGGCATGCGGCAGGCCGGCGTGCTCGCCGCCGCCGGGCTGCACGCCCTCGACGTCCACCTGCCCCGGCTGGCCGAGGACCACGAGCACGCCCAGCTGCTGGCCAAGCGGCTCGGCGTCGACCCGGCGAACGTGGAGACCAACATGGTCGTGGTCGACGACGTCCCGGCGCCGATGGTCGCCGAGGCGGCCAAGGCCCACGGCGTGCTGGTCGGCCAGGTGGGCCCGCGCCGGCTCCGGCTGGTCACCCACCTCGACGTCGACCGCGCCGGCATCGACCGCGCCGCCGACGTCCTCGCGGAGCTGCTGGACCGCTGACGGTGTGCGCGAATGCGCAGTTCCAGGGCTAGGAACTGCGCATTCGCGCCCGATGACGCGCGCCGTCCACAGATCGCTCCGCTGACGACCGCAGCTGGCCGACCTGGCTCGCGAACTGGCGCGTAGTCCTCGCCTGCCCGGGCGGGCGGAACTGCGGGAGCTGACGAGGTTGCTGGCCGACGGCTGCCGGAGCGAGCTGGAGATCTGGGGATGCCTGCACGTCCTGCGGGCCCCCGGGATGCCGGTCTTCGTGCAGCAGCGCCGAACGGTGGTCGGTGCGGAGACGTTCGTCCTGGATGCGGCGTGCGAGGAATCCATGCTGGCCGTGGAGATGGACGGCGCTGCCTGGCACGGATCCCGCGCGCAGCGTGAGCGCGACATCCGGCGGGACTCGCTGCTGGCGACGATCGGCTGTCAGACACTCCGGTACGGCTTCACCAGGTTGACGCGCTCGCCGGAGGCCTGTCGCCGGGACATCCTTGCGGTTCACCGCACGCGGCTGCGTCTCCTTCGCGGCGACGTCGAGCGCTGATGCGCACGTCACGCCCGGAGATGTGCGCATCAGCGCTCGACGTCAGGTGGCGGGGTCGCCGATCAGGGAGTTCAGCAGCTTGATGTCGGCTGCGTGGCCGCCGCACGGGTCGCCGTCGCGCAGGCTCGGCGTCTCGACGACCATCGGGACGGCGGCGGTCGTGCGGTGCCGGAGCAGCTCGGCGAACGGGCCGGTGCCGTAGGGGCCGGAGCCGATGGTGCCCTCGCCGATCGTGGTGTGCCGGTCGCGCTTGGAGCCGCACTCGTCGAGCGAGTCGTTCACGTGCACCAGGCCCAGCCGGCCCGGGCCGACGGTGGCCTCCAGCGCGTCGAGCGTCGCCGTCATCCCGCCGGGGGCGGCGAGGTCGTGCCCGGCCGCCCAGGCGTGGCAGGTGTCGAAGCAGACGCCGACCAGCGGGTGGTCCTCCAGCGCCGCGAAGTAGGGGCCCAGCTCCTCGACGGTCGCGGCCAGCGCTTTGCCGCCACCGGCGGTGGGCTCGATGAGCAGCCGCGGGCCGGCCGGATCGGCCGCCTCGAGCACCGGGAGCAGGCGCTCGCGCAGCTGGCGCAGCGCGGAGTCGTAGCGGTCCTCGCCGACGGCCGAGCCGGCGTGCACGACGACTCCCTGGCAGCCGAGCTGCGCCCCGCGCCGCAGGTTGTGCGCGATCGACGCGATGGACTGCTCGACGGTGGCCTCGGTGGGGGAGCCGACGTTGACCAGGAACGGCGTGTGGATGAACGACGGCACGCCCCGCTCGGTGCAGCCGGCGGTGAAGAGCGCGTCCTGCTTCGCGTCGCCGTCGGTCAGCTTCCAGCCGCGGGGGTTGCCCACGAAGACCTGGACGGCGCGCGCGGCGACGGCGTCGGTGTAGGCGAGCCCACCCTTGGCCAGGCCGCCCTTGATCTGGATGTGCGCGCCGACGGGCGGCACCCCGGAGGAGGTGTTCGACAAGGGGAGGGGTGCCTATCCGAAGGTGAGGAGGATGGTGATCTTGGTGCCCTGCTCGACGGTCTCGCCGGGCTTGATGCTCTGCCGGAAGACCTTGTCGCCGAAGAACCGGGTGGACTCGACCTGCAGGCCCGCCTCCCGGAGCGTGGCGATGGCCTCGGCCTCGCCCATGTCGACGACGTCGGGGACGGTGATCAGCGGAACGCCCGCCGAGACCTGGATCCGCACCGTGCTGCCGTAGGGCACCGGCCCGGCCGCCGGCCCGGGTTCGACGGCCATGACCTCGCCGACGTCGACGGCGTCGCTGCGGCCGTCCTCGCCCCGCTCCACGGTGAAGCCCAGGGCCTCGAGGTTGCTCGTCGCCTGCTCCGGGCTCTGCCCGGTCACGTCGGGCACCGCGACGGGTTC
The DNA here is from genome assembly GCF_054050855.1 of Blastococcus sp. SYSU DS0539. Lineage (NCBI taxonomy): Bacteria > Bacillati > Actinomycetota > Actinomycetes > Geodermatophilales > Geodermatophilaceae > Blastococcus > Blastococcus sp. SYSU DS0539. The sequence goes on from NZ_JBJHAF010000008.1 coordinate 171,295, forward strand.
CCGGCCCTGGCTGACCACGACCGTGACGACCTGGTCGCGCTTGAGCTGGGTGCCCGCGGGCGGGTCGAAGCGGATGACGTTGCCGCGCGGCACGGCGTCGTCGAAGTCCTCGCCGCGGGTGATCGCGACCGGCAGGTCCTCCTGGATCCGTGCCTCGACCTCGTCCACCGGCTGGCCCACCAGCTCGGGGGCGATGACGTAGCGCTCCGGGCCCTTGGAGACGAGGACGCGGACGTCGGTGCCGCGGATGACCTCGCCGGACGCCGGGTCGGTGGAGATGACCTGCCCGTCGGGCACCGTCTCGCTCCACTCGGCGACCACCGGGTCGGGGTCGAGACCGGCGTCCTGGAGGAGGTCGATCGCCGCGGCCTCCTCCTTGCCGGTCACCGCAGGGACGTCGGTCCAGCGGCCGTCGCCCAGCCACCAGCCGACGGCGCCGATCGTGACGGCCAGCAGCAGGACGACCGCGATGGCCAGCCGGGCCCGGCGGCGGCGGATGTGGTCGGGGACGCCGGGACGGGGCCGGGCGGGGCCGGGGCGGCGGCCGTGCACGTCGGTGGTCGGGCCGGCGCCCATGCCCGGCAGCGTGCTGGTGCGCGCGGCGCGGGAGCCGCGGCCGCCGAGCACCTCGGTGCCGGGGTCGCTCGGGTGCCCGGGCCGGGGGCGGGTGGGGCGGTTGGTCGGCCGCAGCGTGCCGGGGCCCGCGCTCTGCCCGGTCGGCACCGGGACCGGCTCGATGCCGAGGTCCTTGCGGACGTCGTGCAGCTCGGCGAGGAACGCCCCGGCGTCCAGCGGACGGCCGGCGGGATCGCGCCGCGTGGTGCGGGCGACCAGCTCGTCGACCTGCCAGGGCAGGCCGGGGACCTCCGCCGACGGCGCGGGCACGTCGTGGTGCACGTGCTGGTAGGCGACGGCCAGCGGGGTGTCGCCGCCGAACGGTGGGTGCCCGGTGAGCATCTCGTAGAGCACGATGCCGGCGGCGTAGATGTCGCTGCGGGCGTCGGCGCGGCCGCGCTCGAGCTGCTCGGGGGAGAGGTAGGCGACGGTGCCGATCAGCACGCCGCCGGTCTGGCTGGTCTGCCCGGTGCCGACGACGGCGCGGGCCAGGCCGAAGTCGGCCACCTTGACCAGGCCGTCGACGCCGATGAGCACGTTCTCGGGCTTGATGTCGCGGTGCACGATGCCGGCCCGGTGCGCGGCCGTGAGCCCGGCCAGCACCGGTTCGAGCACCGCGAACGCCTCGGCGACGGTGAGCCGGCCGCGGGCGCTGAGCAGGTCGCGCAGCGTGCGGCCGCGCACCAGCTCCATGACCAGGAAGACCAGGCCCTGGTCGCTGCCCTGGTCGCTGACGCCCACCACGTTGACGTGGCTGAGCATCGCGGCGGCGCGCGCCTCGCGGGTGAACCGGTCGACGAACGTCGGGTCGTGGGCCAGGTGCTCGGCCATCACCTTGACCGCGACGGTCTTGTGCAGCCGCAGATCGGTGGCCGCGTAGACGGTGGACATGCCGCCTCGCGCCAGCCGCTCCTCGAGGCGGTAGCGCCCCTCGAGAACGAGGCCGACCACGGGGTCGGTCACGGCGGTGTCCACCCCGCCGAGTGTAGGAGGGGTACCGGCCGCCCGGGCCCCACCACGCGGTGCGGGGGGCGGCTGGTACGCCTGGTGCGCGTGGTCAGGTGCGCCGGATCACGCCGGCCGGGACGACGGTGTCGCGGGGGACCGAGCGCACGTCCGGGAGTCCGCACAGGACCATGGTGTGGGCCAGCTCCTCACCGAGCCCGTCGAGGACGCCGGCGACACCCACCTCCCCGCCGGTGGTCAGCCCCCAGGCGATCGGGCGGCCGAGGAACACCGCCCGCGCGCCCAGGGCCAACGCGGTCAGCACGTCCGAGCCCGACCGGATCCCGCCGTCGGCGTACACCTCGACGTCGTCACCGACGGCCTCCACCACCTCGGGGAGGGCGTACGCGCTGGAGACCGAGGGGTCGGTCTGCCGGCCGCCGTGCGTGGTGACCCAGACGGCGGAGGCGCCGGCCTGCACGCACCGGACGGCGTCGTCGCCGCGGAGGACCCCCTTGACCACCACGGGGAGCCCGGACACCTCGCCGAAGCGGGCGATGTGGTCGAAGGTCCAGGTCGCGGTCGCCAGGCCGTCCAGGGTCGGCTCCTCGCCCTCCGGCGGCCGGTTGGCCATCCGGACGCCGGCGCGGTGGACGAAGTCGTGGCCCATGTCGCGGCGGCGGCGGCCCAGCAGCGGGACGTCGACGGTCATCACGAGGGCCCGGTAGCCGGCATCCCCGGCGCGCCGGGCGAGGTCGTCGGTGTGCCGTTCGGAGTGCAGCCGGTACAGCTGGAACCACCGCGGGCCGCCCGGTGCGGCCTCGGCCACCTCCTCGAGGCTGTTGTTCGCGCTCGTCGACACGGTCATCAGCGCGCCGGCCGCCGCCGCGGCGCGCGCGGTGGCCAGCTCCCCGTCGGGATGGGCCATGGCCTGGTAGGCCCACGGGGCGACGCCGATCGGCGTGCGCACGGGCGTACCGAGGAGCTCGGTGGAGAGGTCGGCCGCCACGATGCCGCGCAGCACCCGTGGCCGCAGCCGCCACCCGCGCCAGGCCGCGGTGGCCTCGCGCATCGTCGTCTCGGACTCCGCGCCCCCGGCGTAGTAGTCGTAGACGGGTTCGGGCAGCAGCTCCCGGGACCGGGCCTCCAGCCGCTCGAGGTCGAGGTAGGGCGGCTCCGGTCGCGGGTCCTCCGCGACCTCTGCGCCGCCGTCCTGCTGCTCCCGTCCGGGCACCGGGCTGCTCGCTGACTCCATGCTCGCCATAGGCTCGCACTCTATGGACACGCTCACCCCCGCGGAGGTCGCCCAGCTGCTGGGCACCTCGCCGAACCGGGTCCGGCAGCTGCTGCGCGACCGGAAGCTGATGGCCGTGCCCGGCAGCGGCAACGGCAAGATCCCGGCCGACTTCATCCAGGACGGCGCCGTCCTCAAGCACCTGCCCGGTCTGCTGACCGTCCTGCAGGACGGCGGGTTCAGCGACGAGGAGGCCTTCGCCTGGCTGTTCCGCGAGGACGAGTCGCTCCCCGGCACGCCGGTGCAGGCGCTGCGGGACGACCGGCACACCGAGGTCACCCGCCGCGCCCAGGCCCTGGCGCTCTGATCGCGCCGGCGCCCCGCTGCATCCGCGGCGCGGCGCCGGGGGGAAGGGAACGACGTGGAGCAGCTGACCTACCTGGGCCTGCTGGCCGGCTGCCTGGTGGTCACCGCGCCGCTCGAGCTGGTGCTCGTCGTGCGCGTCTACGCGCGCTGGCGCAGGGTGCTGCTCGCCGTCGTCCCGGAGTTCGTCGTCTTCGTGGTGTGGGTCCTCTACGCCATCGCGCAGGGCCACTGGGACTACAGCGAGGTGCGCACCCTCGGCGTCCGGCTGCCCGGCGGCATCCCGGTCGAGGAGGTGCTGTTCTTCCTCGTCGTCCCGCTGTGCTCGGTGCTCGCGCTGGAGGCGGTGCGGAAGGTGACCGGGTGGGACGCCGGCTACCCCGCCGAGGAGGCCCTGCCGACCGGGGAGCGGGCCGGGCGGTGAGCTACTCGACGCTGGCCGTGCTCGCGGTCGTGGCCGTGCTGGTGGTCGACCTCGCCGTCTACCGCACCCGGATGGTGACCCGGAAGGTCTTCTGGACGGCGTACGCGATCGTCATCGCCTTCCAGCTCCTGATGAACGGCGTGCTCACCGGGCTGGACGTCGTCACCTACGACCCGGACACCATCTGGGGCCCGCGGATCGCCTACGCGCCGGTGGAGGACCTGCTCTTCGGGTTCGCCATGGTCACCCTCACCCTGGCCAGCTGGGCCGCGGTCAACCGCCGGGCGAACACCGCCAGGCGGCGCGGCCTGGGCACCGACACCCGGCCGTCGAGCACCCGGTAACCGGCGCGCTCGATCTCGGTGAGGATGCCGCCGTAGAGATCGGTGGCCGCCCGCACGCAGTCGCGCGACTCGGGCGCGAGCATCGGCGTCCCCGGGGCGGCGTCGTCGTACCGCCGGCGGACGATCGCCACCATCTCGCGCATGAGCGCGGCGAACCGCGCGTCGTGGCGCCGCTCCAACAGCTGTTCGCGGGTCACCCCGTGGGCGGCCATCAGATCCGCCGGCAGGTAGACCCGGCCGCGGTCGGCGTCCTCGGCGACGTCGCGGAGGAAGTTGGTGAGCTGGAAGGCCTCGCCCAGGGCGACGGCGTGCGGGGCCGCCTCCTCGCGGAGCACCCCGGGAGCGGTGCCGAGGACCGGGAGCACCTGCAGGCCGATGACCGACGCCGAGCCCCACATGTACCGGTCGAGGGCGTCGAGGTCGGCGTAGCCGGTGACGTCGAGGTCGCTGGTCATCGCGGCCAGGAAGTCGACGAGGTGCTCCACCGGGATGGCGTAGCGGCGGTAGGTGTGCACCAGCGCGAGCCGCACCGGGTCCTCGGACCAGCCGTCCTCGAGCTCGGCGAGCACGGCGCGGGACCAGTCGGCGAGGTCGCCCGCAGGGTCGGCGCCGGGCAGGTCCACCAGGTCGTCGGCCACGCGCGCGGCGGCGTACAGGGCGTGGACCGCCGTGCGCCGGTCGGGCGTGAGCAGCCGGGTGGCCAGGTGGTAGCTCTTGCCGTGCCGCGCGGCGATCTGCGCGCACAGCCGGTAGGCCGCGCGCAGCTGCTCCTGGTGGTGCGCCTGGGTGCCCGGAGGTCGCAGCGCCGTCACCGCGGCAGCACCCCCGTGATCCGTTCCGCCGCGAGCCGGCCGCTGATCAGCACCATCGGCACGCCGACGCCGGGCTGCACCGAGGAGCCGGCGAGCACCACGTTCTCCGGACCGCGGCGGGGCAGCGTCGGGGTGCGGAACGGACCGGTCTGGCCGAAGGTGTGGGCCAGCGCGAACGGCGTGCCGGCGGCCATGCCCTGCGCGGCCCACGTGAGCGGTGTGTCCATGTGCTCGACCTCGATCGCGTCGGTGACCCCGGTGAACCCCCGCGCCTCCAGCGTCGCCAGCAGCTCCTCGCGGTAGCGGGGGCCGAGCGCCGCCCAGTCCAGGTCGGGGTTGCCGCCGCTGCGGCGGTCGAGGTTCGGCGTCGGGGCGACGACGCTGAGCACCTGCCCGCCGTCGGGGGCAAGGCTGCGGTCGGTCACCGAGGGCATGCTGATCAGCAGGCTGGGATCGCTCATCGGGCGCCCGTCGCGGGTCAGCTCGTCGAAGACCTGCTGCCACGCCGCGCCGAAGCTGATCGTGTGGTGCGCCTGGCCGGGCAGCGGGGCGCGGACGCCCAGGTGCAGCGCGACGCAGGACGGCGAGTACACCGGCCGGCGCGGCCCGCGCAGGCCGGGCACGAGGGTGTGCGGGGCGTCGGTGGTGACCACGACGGCGTCCGCGGGCAGCCGCTCCCCGTCGGCGAGGCGGACGGCGCCCACCCGGCCGCCCGAGGTCTCCAGCTCGGCGACGGCCGCGCCGTAGCGGAACACGACCCCGGCGTCGGCCGCGGCGTCGGCCAGGGCGCGCGGCACCGACGCGATGCCGCCCTCGGGGTGCCAGACGCCGGCGCCGATGTCGAGCTGGGCGATGACCGCGTAGGCGGCGATGGCGCGGAAGGGGGAGACCCCGGCGTAGAGCGCCTGGAAGCTGAACAGCCGGCGGAGCCGGTCGTCGGCGAAGTACCTCCCGACGTGCGCGGACAGCCGGCCGAACCCGCCGCGGCGGGCGAGCGTGAGCAGCTGGGGGCCCAGCAGGTCCAGCGGCGAGTCGAGGTTGCGGTCGATGAAGGTGTCCAGCTGGAGCCGGTACAGCTCGGCGAGGTCGGCCAGGTATCGCCGCAGCGCCTCGGCCTCGGCCGGCCCGCACAGGGCAGCCACCTCGGCGGCGAACGCGTCCGGGCCGGCGTGCACGTCGAGGTGCGTGCCGTCGGCGAACTGGGCGCGGTAGCTGGTCTCGAGCGGGCGCAGGGTCAGCCGGTCCTCGAGCTTCTCGCCGACGGCGGCGAGGGTGTCGGCGACGACCTCCGGCGCGGTGAACACCGACGGGCCGGTGTCCAGGGCGTATCCGGCCCGCTCGATCCGCCCGGCGCGACCGCCCGGCCCCTCGCCGCGTTCGACGACGACGACCTCGCGGCCGGCGCCGCGCAGCCGCAGGGCGGTGGCCAGCCCGGCGAGCCCGGCGCCGACGACGGCGACGCGATCGGTGTGACCGGGAACGGTGCGGACCATCAGGCGGTGCGGGTGGTGGCGGCGACCGCGAGCGCGTCGAGCGCGGCGCGGGCGTCGTCGGCGATGGGCGCCTCGGCGATGGCGTCGCGGGCGCGGGCGGTGCTCACCGTGATGCGCTGCTCGACGCGGTCACGGGCACCGGTGGAGACCAGCAGCGCGCGCAGCGCCTCGAACTCCTCCGGGCCGGCGTCGGGGTTGCCCAGCAGCTGGCCGAGCAGCCGCCGCCCGGCGTCGTCGGCCACCTCCTCGGCGAGCGCGACCAGCAGCGTCTGCTTGCCCTCGCGCAGGTCGTCGTCGGCGGACTTGCCGGTGATCTCCGGGTCGCCGAAGACCCCGAGCAGGTCGTCGCGCAGCTGGAACGCCTCGCCCAGGGGCAGGCCGATGGCGGCGAACGCCTCGACCACGGCCGGGCCCGCGCCGGCGATCGCGGCGCCGAGCTGCAGCGGCCGCTGCACCGTGTACCCGGCGCTCTTGTACCGGGCGACGGTCAGCGCGCCGTCGGGACCCGGCAGGCCCCCGGCCGCGCGCAGCAGGTCGAGGTACTGGCCGGCGGTGACCTCGGTGCGCATCGTGTCCCAGACCGCCCGCGCCCGGCCGAGGGCCGCCTCGGAGATGCCGGAGCAGCGGAGCATCTCGTCCGACCACACCAGGGCCAGGTCGCCCACCAGGATGGCCGCGCCGACGCCGAAGAGCTCTTGGTCGCCGGAGAACCCGTGCGAGGTGTGCCGGTCGGCGAAGCCGATGTGCGTGGTCGGCCGGCCGCGCCGGGTGCCGGCGGCGTCCATGACGTCGTCGTGCACCAGGGCGCTGGCGTGCACGAACTCCAGGGCCGCGACGGCGCGGAGCACGGCGTCATCGTCCTCGGCGACGCCCTGCCCCTGAGCCCGGGCGCCGCGCCAGCCCCAGTAGGCGAAGGACGGGCGCAGCTTCTTGCCGCCCTCGGCGACCGCGGACACCTCGTCGACGACCGGGACCAGGCTCGGGTCCATGCCGGCGAGGGTGGCGCGCTGCTGGTCGAGGAAGTCGGCGAGGGCGTCGGCCACGGCGGCGCGCACCCGGTCGAGGTCGGCGACCGCCAGCGGCGGGGCGGGGCGGGCGGACTCGCGCTGCTGCGCCCCGGCGATCATGAGGTCAGTATCGCCCAACCCGATGGGTCGCGGCCTCATCAGCAGGGCGGCCGCCGTGCTCCGCTCCATGGTCACTCCGTCCTGGGACTCCGGTACAACGGCCTCTTCCGTGCCCGGGCGCGACCCGGATGCACCTCGGCGGGCGAAGTTCCACGGCGCCGCCGCCGGTGGCTCCGCGGGCGCCACTACTCTCGGGTGTCGTGACCCGGACCGTGCGCGAGCTCCTCGCCACCGAGCGACCCACGTGGTCGTTCGAGTTCTTCCCGCCGAAGACGCCGGCGGGGGAGGAGCAGCTCTGGACGGCGCTGCGCGAGCTCGAGCGTCTCCGACCGTCCTTCGTGTCGGTGACGTACGGGGCCGGTGGTTCCACCCGCGAGGGCACCGTGGCGATGACCGAGCGGATCGCCACCGAGACGACGATGACGCCGCTGGCGCACCTGACCGCGGTCGACCACAGCGTCGCGGAGCTGCGGCACGTGGTCAGCCGGCTGGCCGCCGCCGGCGTGCGCAACCTGCTGGCGCTGCGGGGGGACCCGCCGGGCGCGGATCCGCAGGCCGAATGGATCGCCCACCCCCAGGGGCTGCGGTACGCCGCCGAGCTGGTGGAGCTGATCCGCTCCATCGGCGACTTCTCCGTCGGCGTCGCCGCGTTCCCCGAGCGGCACCCGCGCTCGCCGGACTTCGACACCGACGTCGAGATGTTCGTGGCCAAGTGCCGGGCGGGCGCCGACTTCGCGATCACCCAGATGTTCTTCCGCGCCGAGGACTACCTGCGGATGCGCGACCGGGTGGTCGCCAAGGGCTGCGAGGTCCCGGTCATCGCCGGGGTCATGCCGGTGACCAACGTCCGGCAGATCACCCGCATCGTGGAGCTGTCCGGGCAGGCGTTCCCGCCCGAGCTCGCCGAGCGCTTCGCCGCGCTGGACGGCGAGCGCCCGGACGACAAGGCCGCGGTGCGGGCCTTCGGCGTCGAGGTGGCCACCGAGCTGTGCCGGCGGCTGCTGGACGAGGGCGTGCCCGGCATCCACTTCATCACCATGAACCGGTCGACGGCGACCCGCGAGGTGTTCACGAACCTCTCGGCGGAGGTGCCGGCCGCCGTCCGCTGAGCTGCGGCGTCTGCCCGGACGTGGTCCTGGGCAAGGAGCCCGCATGATCGCGCGGGAGGAGCAGGCGGAGCGGTTTCCCTGGCTGGTGCGCGCCGGCCGCCGGGCGTGGGCCTCGATCGGGGTGCTCGTCCTCCTCGTGCTCGGGTACCTGGTGCTGCGCGAGGTCAGCGTCGTCGCCACGCCCCTGGCGATCGCGCTGTTCCCGGCCGCCGTGCTGTGGCCGGTCGCGGCGTGGCTGAAGCGCACGGGCCTGCCCTCGACCGTCGTCGCCATCCTGCTGGTGGTCTCCCTCCTCGGGCTGGTGGGGCTCGCGGTGTGGTTCGTCGTGCCGCGGTTCGCCGCCGAGATCCCCGCGCTGGCCGACAGCGTCGAGGAGGCGCTCCAGGACCTGGCGGGGCTGGTCGCGGACACGCCGTTCTCGCTGCCGTTCGACGTCGGCGACGGCGGACTCGCCGACATGGCCCAGCAGGCGGCCGGTGCGCTCGGCGGCGGTGGCGGCGACGTCGTCGACCGCGGGCTGCAGGTGGCGCGGACGCTCGGCGACGTCGCCACCGCCGTCGTCCTGTTCCTGGTCGCCCTGTTCTTCTACCTGCGGGACGGGGACCGCATCTGGTCGGGCATCGTCAGCCTGCTGCCCGGGGACACCCGGCGGCACGCCGACCGGGTGTCCGGCCAGCTGTTCTGGACCCTCGGGGCCTACTTCCGCGGCCAGATGGTGGTCGCGCTGGTGGACGCGGTGGCGATCGGCATCGGGCTGGTGGTCCTCGGGGTGCCGCTGGCGCTCCCGCTGTCGGTGCTCATCTTCCTGGGCGGGTTCTTCCCGATCGTCGGCGCCTTCGTGTCCGGGCTGCTGGCCGTCCTCGTCGCGCTCGCCGACCAGGGGTTGACGACGGCGCTGCTGGTCCTGGCGGTCGTGGTGGTGGTCCAGCAGGCGGAGGGCAATCTCCTGGAGCCGCTCATCCTCAGCCCGGTGCTGCGGTTGCACCCGTTCGTGATCATCCTCGCCGTCACGGTGGGCGGGGTGACGTACGGCGTCCTCGGCGCCTTCCTCGCGGTGCCCCTGACGGCCTGCCTGGCCCGCGTCGTCGACTACGCCCGCGGCCGGGAGCCCGACGCCGGGCCCGGCTGGGGGGACCGGGACCGGCGCAGCGCCGCCTCGGACGAACCGGCTGACCCGGCGGGGGCGCGGAACGGCGATCCGGACTAGGGGTGCGCCCCAGGCGCCTCCAGCACGTCCGCCGCCTTCGCCGCGGCCCGGCGGAGCCCCTCGCGCTCCGACAGGTACCCGCCGGCCACCCCGACGACGGGGAGGTTGGAGACTGCGCGGGCCATCAACCGGCCCTTGGGCCGGGCGTCGAGGGCGTCGTCGATCCGGCCGAGCAGCCGGGCGGCGCGCCACAGCGTGCGGGCGGCCCCGGTGACCCCGCGGCGCTCGTCCCGGCTGCCCAGCGCCCCCTCCACGTAGGTGCCCTTCGTGCGGGTGAGCAGCGGCTCCACCTGGGCCGGGGTCAGCCGCCGGTCGAGCAGCACCCGGGCCAGCAGCGACACCCGCTCGGCCGGCGCCTCGACGCCGTGCTCCCCGGCGACGCCGAGCACGACGAGCGACTGGACGGCGGTGCCCACCGAGTTCTGCAGCGGCAGCAGGTCGGCGAGCTTGCCGGCGAGCCGGGGAACGGCGGAGACGCCGGCCGCCACCCGGGAGACCTGGTCGGCCCACCATTCGTCGCGCTCGCGGCGCGGCAGGTCCGGCGGCCGGCCCAGACGGGTGGCCAGCGGGGTGAGCAGCCGGTCGAGCCGGCGCAGGACGTCGACGACGACGGCGTCGCTGATCGGAGGTGCCATGCCGGGCGCCTACCCGCGGTCGGGTCCGGGTCATGCCTGGACGGCGTTCCCGCGGGAACGCCGTCGGCCCGGATGTGCCTCGGGAGGCCCGTCCTCGGCGAGGAGTCGCGAGCGAGATCGGCGCCCGGCTCCTCCGCATCAATACACCTTGTATTGATGCGGACTTATCCTTCGCCCATGGGCTCACTGCTGCAGATCAGGGACGTGCCCGACGACGTCCGGCGAGCGCTCAAGGAGCGTGCCGCGGCGCAGGGGGAGTCGCTGAACAGGTACTTGCTCGACGTGCTGACTCGTGAGGTCGCGCAGCCGACGGTGCGCGAGGTCTTGGACCGGGCGGCCCGGCGGGCCGGTCGCGGCGGGATTCCGGTGGTCGGCGTGCTCGACGAGGCACGGCGCGAACGCGAGGGCGAACTCGCACCCCGGCGTCCGTGATCGTCGTCGACTGTTCGGTGGTGGTGGATGCGCTGACTCTGGTCGACGGCGGGGACCGGCTGCGCGACCGGTTGGGCGGGGAGACGCTGCACTCGCCGGCACTTCTCGACTACGAGTTCGTCTCGGCGTTGCGTGACCTCGTCCTGCGCCGGGATCTCGCAGTCGAGCGGGCCCAGGACGCACTCGACGACTTCGGGAGTCTGCCCGTCCGCCTCTGGCCGGCCGGCGACGCGCTCCGCCGCCGTGCACTGTCACTGCGAGCGAACCTGTCGGCATACGACGCCGCCTACGTGGCGCTCGCCGAGGCGCTGGAGTGCCCACTGGTCACGCGGGACGCGCGACTCGCGCGGGCGCCGGGGCACGAGGCGCGGGTCGAGGTCCTCTGAACGCGCCGGGCGAAGGGGGGTCGCCCCCTCGACCATCCACCCATCGGCCCGGCCTTCCTCGACCTACCGGGTGACCTCTCACTCGTACTGCGCCGTCGACGTCGGCATGTGCTCCCGGTCAGCCGCCCAGCCGGCTGCAGTCCCCGGGCGCCAGCGGGACCGGGTCCCCGGCGTCCATTTGCGCGAGCACGATGCCCTGGACCACCGGGTCGCCGGGCAGCTGGGTGTGGCTCACCTGCAGCCCGGCGCAGACCGACTGCACGGGCAGGTTCAGCGCGCCGTCCAGGCGGGCCGACTCCGGTGGGGTGACCACCGTGTCCTGCGTGGTCCACACCGACACCCAGTCGACGCCCTCGGGCGTCTCGTCGGTGGCCAGCCCGGTGAGCAGCTCGCTGCTGGGCACCATCTGCAGGCAGGCCTCCGCGCAGCGGTCCCGCGCGAACACGGCGCCGATCGAGGCCACCTCCGTGCCGTGGTGCGGGGAGCCGAGCGTGACCACCCGGCGGACGACGTCGGCGTGCCCGCCGGCCACCCACAGCCGGGCGATCAGCCCGCCGGCCGAGTAGCCGACGACGTCGACGCTCCCGGCGCCCGTGCGCGCGAGGGCCGCCGACGCGGCGACGTCGAGGGCGTCCGCCGCCGCGCGCAGGTCGCCGGTGCCGTCGCCGGGCAGCGGCACCACGGTGGCGTCCCGGCCGGTGTCGCGCAGCCGCTGGGCCAGCGGCTCCAGGCCGGAGGTGTCGCCGCCGTAGCCGGGCACCAGCAGCACCGGCCCCGGCTCCTCCTCCGCGACCGGCGCGGATGCCGTGGGCGCGTCGCCCCGCGTGAGCAGCACGCCGGCCCCGGCCGCCGCGCCGACCAGCGCCACGGCCAGGAGGATCAGCAGGAGACGACGCGTCCGGGCGGCGAGCATGCTCCTACTGTCCCTGGTGCGGAACCGGCGGCGGGGAGGAGGCGCGGTGCTCAGCAGGGAGGAGTACCTGGACGCCTGGTCGCGGTGGCACGGCGGCGCCGACACCGGATCGCTCCTCGTGCGCGGCTGGCTGTCCCTCGCGCACGCGCTGGCCCGGCCGCTGGCCGCGTTGCCGCCGTCCCTCGCCACCGCCGCCGGCGTCGTCGTCGCGGCGGCCGCGGTGCCGCCGGCTGCCGCGGGCGGCGGCTGGCTGGTCCTGGCGGGGCTGCTGGTCGGGTTGTCCGGGCTGCTCGACAGCCTCGACGGCGCCCTGGCGATCGGCACCGGCCGCGCGTCGCAGCGCGGCTTCGTCCTGGACTCCGTCGTCGACCGGCTCACCGAGGCCGCGTACGCGGCGGCGCTGTGGGCCGCCGGCGCGCCCGGCTGGCTGGCCGTCGCCTTCGGGGCGCTGTGCTGGCTGCCGGACTACCTGCGGGCCCGCGCCGGGCAGGCCGGGGTGCACCGGACCGGGCCGATCTCGTGGTGGGAGCGGCCCACCCGCGTCGTCATGGCGGGCCTCACGCTCGGCGGGGCGGGCGTGGTCTCCGGGCTCGAGGTGGCGGGGGTGGACGGCGCGGTGCTGGCGGTCACCGCCGGTGCGGCCGCCGGCGTGCTGCTCGGCGCGGTCGGCACCGTGCAGCTGGGCCGGTGGCTGCGCGGGGAGCTGGCCGGCCCCGTTGCGGGCGACGTCCCGGCGGCCGACTGAGCGATCCGCCGGCCACCTCGGCAGGTCAGCCCTCCGGGGCGGCCCCTAGGGTGTGCGATGCGGCGATCCCTGCCGTTCCCTGCCCGTTCACCGCTGCGGCTCCTCGCGTACCGGCGCACCGCGCCGACGCCGGGACCGTTCCCGAGGAGCCTCCCGTGCCCGTCGTCGTCACCGGCTCCATCGCCACCGACCACCTGATGACCTTCCCCGGCCGCTTCACCGAGCAGTTCGTCGAGGGCCAGATGGAGAACGTCTCGCTCTCCTTCCTCGTCGACGACCTGGTGCAGCACCGCGGCGGCGCCGGCGCCAACATGGCCTACGGGCTGGGCCTCCTCGGCCTCGCGCCGGTGCTCGTCGGCGCCGTCGGCAGCGACTTCGCCGACTACGACGCCTGGCTGTCCCGGCACGGGGTGGACACCCGCAGCGTGCACTGGTCGGAGCTGAAGCACACCGCGCGGTTCGTCTGCACCACCGACGAGGCGAACAACCAGATCGCGTCGTTCTACTCGGGCGCGATGGCGGAGGCCGCGCGGATCGAGCTGGCCCCGGTCGTGGCCCGCATCGGCGGCCCCGACCTCGTCGTCGTCGGCCCCAACGACCCCACCGCGATGGTGCGCCACACGCAGGAGTGCCGGGACCGCGGCTACCCGTTCGTCGCCGACCCGAGCCAGCAGCTGGCCTGGGCCGACGGCGGGATGATCCGCGATCTGGTCACCGGCGCGGAGCTGCTGTTCACCAACGAGTACGAGTCGGCGCTGCTCCTGCAGAAGACCGAGTGGACCGCCGACGAGATCCTGGCCCGGGTCGGCACCTGGGTGACCACCCGGGCCGCCGACGGCGTCCTGGTGCGGCGGGCCGGCGAGGAGCCGCTGTCGGTCATCGCCGTGCCCGAGACCAAGCCGGTCGAGCCCACCGGTGGCGGCGACGCGCTGCGCGCCGGGTTCATCGCCGGCCGGATGTGGGGGCTGGGCCTGGAGCGCTGCACCCAGCTCGGCTCGGCCGTCGCCACCGCGGCCGTCGAGGTCATCGGCACGCAGGAGTACGACCTGCCGCGGGAGAGCTTCCTGGCGCGGTTCGCCGAGGCCTTCGGCGCCGAGGCCGCCGACGAGGTCGCGGTACACCTCCCCGCCTGAGCCCGGGCTACTCGCCGCGGAGGCGCTGCCCGATCGAGGGGTCCTCGGCCCAGGCCCGGTAGGGGATCCGCGCGATGTCGCGCACCTCGCCGACCGTCGTCCACTCGTTCCCGCCGAGCCGCGCCAGCGGCTTGAGGTGCTCGATCCGCGGCCGGCCGTCGCGCACCGCCTCGGCCCATACGCTGATGTGCCGCACCCGGCCGAAGACGACGGTGCTGTCGCCCAGCCGCAGGGTGGAGTGCAGCGTGCACTCGATCGACACGGGCGACTCCGCCACGCGCAGCGCCGCCACCGTGTCGGCCGGTTCCAGCCGCACCCCGGCCTGCTCGGCCTCGCTGGTGTCCGGCGGGAAGTCGGTGCCCGTGGCGTTCACCTGCTCGAACAGCGCCTTGGGGGTGAGGTTCACGGTGAACTCGCCGGTGGCCTCGACGTTGGTCAGCGAGTCCTTCCGGCCGACCGAGGTGAACTGCACGATCGGCGGGGAGACGCAGGCGACGGTGTAGAAGGAGTGCGGCGCCAGGTTGTGCACCCCCGCGGCCGAGCGGCTGCAGACCCAGGCGATCGGCCGGGGGACGACGACGGAGTTGAGCACCCGGTAGAACGCGCCGGCGTCCATCCCGGTGGGGTCGAACGAGGTGCGCGGCCGGGACGGGTCGGGAGATGTCACCGGCCCATCGTCGCCGATGCGTCCGCGCTCCTCGCGTCCACGGTCCGGCCGCGCCAGCGCAGGGTGCCGCGTCGCCGCCCCAGCACGGAGCGGACCATGAGCACGTCGAGCACCAGCACCGACACCGGGTGGGCGAGGGCGTCGGGCCAGGCCCGGCTGCCGCTGGACAGCGCGCTGGCCACCCGCCCGGCGACCCCGGCCGCGTACCCGGCCAGCCCGGCGCGGGAGCCGGCGAGCGCCGCGAGGGGCGGGACGACGTAGACGGCGGTGAGTACTGCCGCCGCGGCCAGCCCACCGGCCGGCGTCCCCCCGACCGAGGCCCACAGCGACTTGGCGTAGCCGTCCCGCAGCTCGGGCCAGTCCGCGTACATCCGGCAGGCGGCCAGCCGCGATCCGTCGACCGGCCCGCCCCGGCCACCGGTGCGCTTCACCGCCCGGAGCAGCGCGATGTCCTCCAGCACCTCGCCGCGGACCGCGCCGTGCCCGCCCGCCCGCAGGTAGGCGCCCCGCCGCACCACCAGGAACTGCCCGTTGGCCGCGGCCAGCGACGGGCGGGGGGAGCGCTCGGCCAGGCGCAGCGGCAGCGTCGTCGTCCACAGCCACGGGGCCAGTGGCTGCACGAGGCGCTCGGCCGCGCCCACCGCCAGCGGGCGGGGCCACGGCGAGACCAGGTCCAGCCCGTTGGCGTCCAGGACCGCCACGGCGGCGGCGATCGCGTCGGGGAAGAGCCGGACGTCGGCGTCCACGAACACCAGCACGTCGTCGTCGCCGCCCTCGGCCGGGGCCGCGGTGACCCCGACCGAGCAGGCGTGCGGCTTGCCCAGCCAGCCCGGGGGCGGCGGAGGCGCGGCGACCAGCCGGATCCGGCGGTCGTGCACCGCGCGGACGACGTCGGCGGTGCCGTCGGTGGAGCCGTCGTCGACCACGACCACCCGCAGCCGCGGCACCCCCCGCTGGTCGAGCAGCGCGGCGAGGCAGCCGGCGACCTGGTCGGCCTCGTCGCGCACCGGCAGCACGACGGTGACCTGGTGGGCGACCGGCGGTGGGTCGGCCGGCGGGCGGCGCAGCAGCGCGGTGTTGACGGCGGCGTGCACGGCACCGGCCGCCGAGACGCCGGCCAGGACCCGCAGCAGGCGGCTCACGGGCGCCCCGCGCGTCGCTGCTGCACCGCGAGGACGACGAGGACGCACGCGCCCAGCCCCGCACCCCAGGCCGCCGACCCGGGCAGGCCCAGCCAGCCGGCGTGCGCCAGCGCGCCGCCCAGCGTCATCCACGCCAGGGCGAACAGCGGAGCCGCCGGTCCGACCCGGGGGGCACCGGCGGCCCGGGTGCGCGCGACGAGCACGTCGAGCAGCGTCATGAGCACCACCCCGGCCAGCAGCCAGCCGGCGAGGTTGGTCAGCGGCACGGTGTCGATGCCCGGCAGCCCCGGGGACGGATCGGCCCACGTCCAGTAACCGGCCTGCACCAGCTGCGGGTCCAGGACGACGTCCCAGGCGGCGAAGACCGCCGCCGCCCAGCCGATGCGGGCCGGCCGGCGCAGGGACGCGCGCACCGGCCGGGCCAGCACACCGCCGAGCAGCCAGCTGGGCCACGTCATCATCAGCCAGGCCAGCGGGACCAGGAACGGCACGCCGAGCAGCGTGGGGCCGAGGGTGTCGCTGTAGGTGTAGCTGCCGTACGGGTAGCCGGTGGCCAGGCCGACCGACTCGAAGCCGATCGCCACGAGCGCGACCAGCACCAGCACGCCCAGGCCGGTGCGGACGCCCCGGCTCAGGCCTGCGTGCACCACCGACAGCGTCGAGCCGAGCAGCACGATCGTCCAGGAGACGACGTCCCGCCCTCCTCCCGAGCTCAGCGGGTAGGCGATGGCCGTGGCGACGAGCGCGCCGGCCAGCACCAGGGGGACGACGCGGCGCACGGCCGGCGCCGGCGCCGGAGCGGTCGCGGCGGTCATGCCTCCGCCGCCCGGGCCGCCCGCAGCCGCCGCAGCGCGCGGCCGGCCGCCGCCCGGGCGCGCGGCCGCAGCGCCCGGCGGTCGGCGAGGACGGTACGTGCCGCCGTCCGCCCGGAGTTGCCCGAGACGCCGCCACCGGGGTGCGTGGAGGCGCCCGCGAGGTAGAGGCCGGGCAGGCCCGGCACCCGGTAGCCCGACAGCCCGGGCGCCGGGCGGAAGGCGAACATGCTGGCCAGGCCCATCTCCACGTGCATGACGTTGCCACGGGGGAGGGACAGCTCCCGCTCCAGCGCCAGCGGGGTCTGCACGTACGTCTCGCGCACCGAGCCGGCGAACCCGGGGGCGTAGCGGTCGACGGCGTCCACCAGGCGGCGGGCCTCGGCGTCGGCCAGCGCGTCCCAGTCGCCGCCGTCGGCCAGCGCGTAGGGGTACCACTGGCCCCAGATGGTGACCACGTGCTGCCCCGGCGGGGCCAGGGTGTCGTCGCTCGCGGAGAACGACATGGCCAGCGGCACCGGCTCGCGCGGCACCCGTCCGGCGCCCCAGTCGCCGTGCGCGGCGGCCAGCTGGGCGCGGTCGGTGCAGAGCAGCTGGAGGCCCTGCAGGGCGTCGGCCGGTGAGGCCCCCGGGTACGACGGCGGGGCGTCGGTGAGCGCGCGCACGACCAGGCCGAAGCCGTTGCCGAGCGGCGGTGCGGCCTCGGCGAGCACCGGGGGTGCGGCGTCGCCGGCCAGCTCGCGGGTCATCCCGATGTGGCACGCGGCCACCACCGACGGTGCCCGGACGACCCGGCCGGACCGGGTCTCGACGCCGGCGATCCGGCCGTCCTCCACCAGCAGCCGTGCGGCGCCGTCGCCGAGCACGACCCGGCCGCCGTCGGACTCCAGCCGCCGGCGCAGCGCCTCCGTCAGCCCACCGGAGCCGCCGACCGGGTGGCCGGGCGGGACGTCGTGCAGCAGCGCGACCCAGCCGACCATCGCCGCGGTGCCGGGCTCGGACATCGGGGGGCCGGACTGCGCGCCGAACCAGGCCAGCGCCGCCTTGAGCCGCTCGCTGGTGAACCACTTGTCCAGCAGCGCGTCGCCCGAGCCGAGGAAGTCCACGGCCAGCTCGCCGCCCGGGGTGCGCGGCCGGCCCTCGGCGGGCGCGCCGAGCGGCCAGAACGAGCGGAGCAGCCCCCCGGCGGACGGTGCGCGGCCGAAGGAGGCGACCACGGCGCGGCTGCGCGGGCCCCAGATCCCGACGAACCGCCGGTAGGCGGCGGCGTCGGCCGGACCGCAGGCGGCCTCGATCGAGGCGCAGGTGGCGTCCAGGTCGACGGAGAAGACCAGCGGCCGGCCGTCGGGGCCGGGGTCGCCGGGCGCGGGCGCCGGTGCGAAGCCCCACGGGTCGCAGTCGATGTAGCGGAGCCCGTGCGCCGCCAGGTCCAGCTCCTCGACGATGCCGCTGTGCCGGACGATGACGTGGGCGCTGGAGCCGCGGTCGACGCGCACGCCGGGCCAGCGCTCGACGGTGGACACCGCGCCGCCGAGGACGTCGTCGGACTCGACGACCTCCACCCGGAGGCCCTCCCGGGCCAGGTAGCAGGCGGCGACCAGGCCGTTGTGGCCGGAGCCGACGACGACGACGTCCACGGGGGCGGGGGAAGCGGTCACGCCCGGGAGTTCGGCGCGGAGGGGCCGGGTGGATGCAGCGGCAGCCGCGCGCCGAGGATGGCGAAGGGCCGGGAGTCGCCGGGGAAGTGGTAGCCGCGGGCGAGGTCGACGAAGCCGTCGGCGCGGTACAGCCGGAAGGCCTTGGTGTCGGCGTCGGGCGTGGAGAGCAGGGCGACCGGGTGCGGCAGGCCCTCGACCAGCGCGTGCAGCAGCTGCCGGCCCAGCCCCTGGCTCTGCGCGTCGGGGTGGACGTGCAGCTCGCAGACCTCGAAGGCGCCGGGCAGCCACTTCTTGGCCGTCCGGCGGTCGAGCGCGGCGCGCACCTGGTCGTGCCACCACTGGCCGGGCGCGATGAGGTAGCCGTACCCGAAGCCGACCAGCCGCTCGCCCTCCGGGCTCTGTGCGAAGGCGCCCACGGCGCGGAAACCGGGCCGCTCGGTGTGCTGGATCGCGTAGCCGTACCGCCCGGCGACGACGCCGGAGTCGTAGCCCATCGCCAGGCCGTAGATGGTGAGCACCTCGTGCATGTGCTCCCGCATCCACGGCGGGGGCAGCTCGACGATGCGGGTGGCGGGCCGGGTGCCCGTCACGGGGCGACCGCCTGCGGGGCTGCGGTGGCGGTGGTGGTGGCGGCGTCGCGCGGGCCCTCGCCCACCTCGGCCGCGGTGCCGGCGGTGAGGCGGAGCAGCTCGTCGTAGGTGGTCGGGAAGACCGCCGTCGGGGAGCCGGCCGCGGCCCACACCTGCTCGTACCGGGCGAGCTCCACGTCGACCAGCGTGCCGAGCGGCTCGGGGTGGCCGACCGGGGCGACGCCGCCGATGGGCTGGCCGGTGTGCCGGCGGACGGCGTCGGCGGGGGCCGGCGCCACCGAGCCGACGCCGAGCAGCGCCGCGACCTGGGCGACGTCGACGCGGTGCGCGCCGCTGGGGAGGACCAGCAGCGGGGAGCCGTCGGCGAGGAAGACCAGGCTGTTCACGATCGCGCCGACCGGGACGCCGAGCGCGGCGGCGGCCGCGGGCGCCGTGCGGACCTCCTCGGGGAGGACGCGGACCGCACCGGCGGCACCGGCCTCGGCGAGGGTGCGGGCGACGGCGTCCACCCGGGGGTTCGGGGGTCGGCTCATGCGTCGATCCTGCCACCGTCCCGGGGGTCCCCGCCCGGCGCGCCCCGGGCCCGCGGAGGCGGTGCGGTGCCGGCGCCGGCACACGGCGCGGCGCGGCTTGACGAGGGCGGGGCGCTCGGGTCTACTGGACGAGCGTTCGAACGCCTGTTCGAACGACGTCCGACCCGCTCTCCCGACCTTCCCCGTCGGTGGGGGCACCGGGGCGGCGTGCGCGCGGGGTGAGGCGTGGGGAGTCGGGGATGAGCCGGGTGCTGGGTGAGGTCGTCGGTCGGGCCGGCGAAGAGGTGCAGGTGGAACGCGGCCCGCTGGGCCCGGTGCAGTTCTGGCGCGGGCAGTCCCGGTACGTCGTGGGCGAGCTGCTCGACTCCTGGGTCGAGACCGCACCGTGGTGGCTGCGGGACGCCGGGGCGGGCGGCGCGTCCGACGACCTGGTGGCGCCGCGGGAGGTCTGGCGGGTCGAGGCGGTCCGGGCCGGGCGCTCGCGGATGAGCTTCGCCGGGGTCTACGACCTGTCGTGGGACGCGTCCGGCAACCGCTGGTGGCTCGTGCGGGTGCACGACTGATGGGCGCCGCACGGGCCGTGCCGGCCGAGCAGCTGCCGCTTCCCCCCGCGCTGCCCACCGCCGCCACGGCGCTGCTGGGCCAGGCGCACCGGGGGCTGGCCGCGGCCGCCGCGGCCGCCGACCAGCGGGAGCGGTACGCCACCGCCCACCTCGCCGCGCTCCGCGCCGCCGCCGCGGTGCTCGCCGCGCGCACCCGGCCGGAGGGCGGGCGCCGCCGGCCGCGCAGCGCCTGGGTGCTGCTCGGGCAGGTGGCGCCGGAGCTGGGGGAGTGGGCCACCTTCTTCGCCGCCGGGGCGGGCAAGCGCGCCGCCGCCGAGGCGGGGCTGTCCCGAGCGGTCACCGAGCGGGAGGCCGACGACCTGGTGCGCGACGTCCGCGCCTTCCTCGGCGTGGTCGAGACCGTGCTCGGCAGCACGCCGCCGCCGGAGCCGCCCCGCTACCCGCGGCCGCACGTGGTCGGCGGGTCCTCGTCCCGGTCCGCCGGGCCATGGCGGTGAGCGACCCCTTCGTCCACCTGCACGTCGCCTCCGGCTACTCCATGCGGTACGGGGCCAACCACCCCGCCGACCTGGTGGCCCGCGCCGCCGAGCACGGCATGCCGGCCCTGGCCCTGACCGACCGGGACGGTCTCTACGGCGCGGTGAAGTTCGCGCTGGCCTGCCGGTCGGCCGGGGTGCGGCCGATCTTCGGCGTCGACCTCGCGGTGGCGCCGTCGCTGGGCACCAGCGTGCCCCCGGCGCTCGCGCACGTGCTGGGCGAGGACCCGGCCGCGGCGCGCCCGCCGCGCTCGCGGTCCGCGACCTCGCCTCGCCGGGCCCCGGCCCGCGGTGGGGCGAGCGTCGACCCGCGGCTGCCCCGGGTCACCTTCCTGGCGCGGAACGGCGCCGGCTGGCGGTCGCTGTGCCGGCTCACCAGCGCCACCCACCTGCGGGGCAGCCGCGGCGAGCCGGTGAGCTCGCTGGCGATCGCCGCCGAGCACGCGACCGGGCTGGTCCCGCTGCTCGGCCCCGACTCCCCGGTGGGGCGGGCGCTGCTCGCCGGCCGGGCCGATCTGGCCGCCGACCAGCTGGACGCCTGGCGCGCGGTCTTCGGGCCCGGGCTGGCGCTCGAGCTGGTGCACCACCGCGGACGGGGTGACCGCTCCCGGGCCCAGGCGATGCTGCGGTTCGCCACCGAGCAGGGCGTGCCGGTGGTGCTCAGCAACGCCGTCCGCTACGTCGACGCCCTGGACGCACCGACCGCCGACGTGCTGGACGCCGCCCGGCGGCTGGTCCCGCTGGGTGCCCGGCACGTCGACCGCACCACGGCGGAGGGCTACCTGAAGTCGGGCAAGGAGATGGCCGAGGTCGCCGAGGACGTCGTCGGCCCCGACCGGGACGCCGCCCTGCGGCTGCTCGAGCGCACCGCCCGGCTGGCCGAGCAGTGCGCCGTCGACATCGTCACCGACCTGGGCATCGGCAGCGTCCGGTACCCCGAGCTCGACGTCGTCACCGCGCCGGCCGAGCGGGGCATGGGCCCGGCGCAGGTGCTGCGCGCCCGGTGCGAGGCCGGGCTGGGCCGGCGGGGCATGGCGCCCACGGCCCGGGTCCGCCAGCGGCTGGAGGAGGAGCTCGGGGTCATCGACTCCCTCGGCTACCCCTCCTACTTCCTCACCGTGGCCGACGTGGTCGACCTCATCAAGAGCTTGAGGGTTCGGGCGGCCGCGCGCGGCTCGGGTGCCGGCAGCCTGGTCACCTACCTGCTGGGCATCTCCGACGTCGACCCGCTGCGCTACGGGCTGCTGATGGAGCGGTTCCTCTCGCCGCTGCGCCACCAGCTGCCCGACATCGACATCGACGTGGAGTCCGCCCGCCGGATGGAGGTCTACGACGCGGTCATCGACCGCTTCGGCGCCGACCGGGTCAGCTGCATCTCGATGATGGACACCTACCGGGTGCGGCACGCGATCCGCGACGTCGGCGCCGCGCTCGGGCTGCCGCAGGCGGAGGTCGACGCCGTCGCCAAGGCGTTCCCGCACATCCGGGCCAACCAGGTGCACGCGGCGCTGCGCGACCTGCCGGAGCTGCGGGCCAGCCGGATGGGCTCCCGGCGATCCGGTGGCAGCGGCGATCTGGACCTGCTGTTCGACCTCGTCGCCCGGCTCGACGGGCTGCCGCGGCACATCGCGCTGCACCCGTGCGGGGTGCTGCTCTCCGACGCCACGCTGCTGGACCGCACCCCGGTGGAGAGCAGCTACCTCGGCTACCCGATGAGCCAGTTCGACAAGGACGACGTCGAGGAGCTGGGGCTGCTCAAGCTCGACCTGCTCGGCATCCGGATGCAGTCGGCGATCGCGCACGCCCTCGACGAGATCGAGCGGGTCGACGGGGAGGCCGTCGACATCGACGCCGTTCCGCGGGACGACCCGACGACGTTCGAGCTGATCCGCAGCACCCGCACGCTCGGCATGTTCCAGATCGAGTCGCCGGGGCAGCGGGAGCTGGTCGGCAAGTTCGGGCCGCAGACCTTCGAGGACCTCATCATCGACATCTCGCTGTTCCGGCCCGGGCCGGTGAAGAGCGACATGGTCACCCCGTTCCTCATGGCCCGGAACGGGTGGCAGGAGGCGCAGTACCCGCACCCCGACCTGGAGTTCGCGCTCGCGGAGACCGCCGGGGTGGTGGTCTTCCACGAGCAGGTGCTGCAGGTGGTCGCCCGGATGGCCGGCTGCACGCTGGCCGAGGCCGACGAGGTGCGCCGTGCCCTGGGGGAGAAGGACGCCCACCCCGAGGTGCGGGCGTGGTTCGTGCCCCGGGCGCTGGCCGCCGGCTACCCGGTGCCGGTGGCCGAGCAGGTGTGGGAGGTGCTGGCCGCCTTCGGGTCGTTCGGCTTCTGCAAGGCGCACGCCGCGGCCTTCGCCCTGCCCACCTACCAGTCGGCCTGGCTGAAGACCCACCACCCGGCGGCCTTCCTGGCCGGGGTCCTCACCCACGACCCCGGCATGTACCCGAAGCGGCTGATCCTCGACGACGCCCGCAACTTCGGCGTCCGGGTGCTCGGCCTCGACGTCAACGCCTCGACCGGCAGCTACCGCGTCGAGCGGCTGGCAGCCGACGACGGACCGGACGACCCTGACCGTGAGGGAGAGGATGAGGGTCGGGGCCGGCGGCGCCCGGAGTGGATGCCCGCGGCGATGCCTGACCCGACGCGCTACGGCATCCGGCTGTCGCTGGCCGATGTGAAGGGCATCTCCGACGACGAGGTGGCGCGGGTGGTCGCCGGGCAGCCCTTTCGGTCACTGACGGATTTCTGGTCACGCGCGTCGGTGTCCCGGCCGGTGGTCGAGCGGCTGGTGCTGGCCGGCGGGTTCGACTCGCTCTACGGCTTCGGGATGCGGGACCGCGAGGCCGGCCGGCCGACCCGCCGGCGCCACCAGGTCACCCGGCGCGACCTGCTGCTGCAGATCAGCGAGCTGGACCGGTGGAGTCGCAGCGGTGCCCGGGCCACCTCCGACGGGCAGCTGAGCCTGGACCTGATGGGGCTGGAGGAGGAGCCGGCGGACGGGACGGCGGAGTCCGACGGTGCGGCCGCCCCCGGCCCTGCTGCGAGCAGCGGGCTGCCCGAGTTCACCGACGCCGAGCTGGTGCGGGCCGAGCTCGAGGTGCTCGGGCTGGACGCCAGCCGGCACGTCGTCGACTTCTACCGGCCGTTCCTGTCGGCGCTCGGCGCGGTCCCGGCCGGTGACCTCCTCGGCTGCCGCAGCGGCGCGGAGGTGCTGGTGGCCGGCGTGAAGGTGGCCACCCAGACGCCGCCGATCCGGTCCGGGCGCCGGGTGGTGTTCGTGACCCTCGACGACGGCAGCGGCTGCACCGACTCGACCTTCTTCGAGGACGCGCAGGGGCCCTACGCCGCGACGGTCTTCCACTCGTGGCTGCTGGTGATCCGCGGGGTGCTGCGGCGCACCGGCCCGCGGGGGATGTCGCTGCGGGCCACCGGGGCCTGGGAGCTGCCGGCGCTGCACGAGGCGTGGGAGGCCGGCGGGCTGGAGTCGGTCGCCGAACTGATGGCAGCGCCGGGGGAGTACACCGAGCAGGCGATCGCCGGTGCGGCGGCGTCTCGGAACTCGCGCCCGGTGGTGGTGCGGCCGGTGCTCGTGCACCCGACCGGCTTCCGGATGTCGCCCTACGCCGACATCAAGCCGGCCGGCGAGGAGACCAAGGTCGCGGCGCGCCGGGCAGCGGCCGGGCCGCCCCGGAAGCTCTGGCACTCCAGCCCGGGCAGCTCCGGCCACTGACGGCCGGGGTCAGCCCTCGTCGTCGGTGGCGTCGTCGATCTCCTGCTCGACCTCGTCGACGCCCTCCTCGACGTTCTGCTCGACGCCGTCGTCGACGACGTCCTCCCCGCAGGCGGCGGTGGTGAAGGAGGCGGCGGCGATGGCGAACGCGGCGGCGGTCGCGCGGACCAGGCGGGGACGGGTGGAGCGGGCCATGGGAACTCCTCGGTCGTCGGCGGTACTGACCCGACGGCTGTGCCCGGGGCCGGCAGACCCGTAAACGATCACCCGGCGCGGGCCGGCCCCGGCGACCGATGAGTCCACCGTTCCGGTGCGGTCTACCTCCTGACGCCGGCGCCCGGCCGGCGCGCGAAGGAGGGCCAGCCATGCCCCAGCAGATCCCGTGCCTGTGGTTCGACGGCAACGCCGAAGCGGCCGCCCGGCACTACACGTCGATCTTCCCCAACAGCTCGATCCGCGAGGTCACCCGCTACGGGCCCGACATGCCGCCGCCGATGAAGGAGGGGGACGTCCTGACGGTGGAGTTCACGCTCGACGGGCAGCCCTGGACCGCCCTCAACGGCGGCCCGCAGTTCCCGCACAGCGAGGCGATCTCCTTCCAGATCATGTGCGCCGACCAGGAGGAGGCCGACCACTACTGGAACCGGCTCACCGACGGCGGCGAGGAGAGCATGTGCGGCTGGCTCAAGGACCGGTTCGGCGTCTCCTGGCAGGTGGTGCCCACCGAGCTGAGGAGCCTGCTCAACGACCCCGATCCAGGCCGCGCCCAGCGGGCCGCCCAGGCGATGCTGCAGATGCACCGCATCGACCTCGACGTCATCCGGCGGGCCGCCGACAGCGTCCCCGCCTGAGCGGTGCGGCCCTCCCGGCGCCACTAGGCTCCGGTGGGTGCCGACCGAACCTGCCTCGCCGACCGCGGAGCAGCTGCCCGCCCGGACCGCTGCCGTCTGGGCCGCGCTCGACCCGCTGGTCAGCGCCGGCACGGCACTGCGCGTGCTCGACGTCGGGGGCGGCAGCGGCATGTTCGCCGTCCCCCTGGCCCGCCTCGGCCACCGCGTCACCGTCGTCGACCCCAGCGCCGACGCCCTCGCCACCCTGCACCGCCGCGCCCAGACCGCGGGCGTGGCGGAGCGGGTCCGCGGCGTCCAGGGCGACGGCGACCTGCTGCACGAGGTGCTCGCCGACGACGACGGCGGGTACGACCTCGCGCTCTGCCACTCCGTGCTCGAGGTCGTCGACGACCCGGCGGTGACCCTGCGGGAGATCGCCGGCGCCCTGTGCCCGGGTGGCCGGGTGAGCCTCGCCGTCGCCAACCGCGCCGGCGCCGTGCTGGCCCGCGCGGTCGCGGGGCACCCCGCGGAGGCGCTCGCGGTGCTCGGGAGCCAGGGCGTCCCCGGGCGGCCGGTCCGCCGCCGGTTCAGCCCCGAGGACCTCCTCGCGCTCGTCGACGGCGCGGGCCTGACCGCGGGTACCTGGCGGGGTGTCTCCGTCGTCGCCGACCTGCTCGAGGCGGCCTCCGGAGCCGACCCCGCCGCGGTGCGGACCCTCGAGCTGGCGCTCGCCGAGGCCTCGCCCTATCGCGAGGTGGCCGCCGGCCTCCACCTGCTGGCCACCCGCGCGTGACCGGCCGGGTCGACGACGGCGGGCTGCCCCCCGACCTGCACCAGCCGGCCTACGGCGTGGCCACCCTGGCCGACGTGCTCCCGGGCGTCGCGGCGACGCTGGGCACGCCCGTTCCGCGGGGCGATCTGCCCGCCGATCCGCTCGCCCTCGCCTCGGCGCTGCACGGTGCCCGCCGGGTGGCGGTGCTGCTCGTCGACGGGCTGGGGGCCGACCTGGTCCGCGCCCACGCCGACCTCGCCCCCACCCTCGCCGCGATGGCCAGCCCGGCCGGGGACCTCCAGGCGCCCTGCCCCAGCACCACCCCGGTCAGCCTCACCACGATCGGCACCGGCCTGCCTCCGGGCAGCCACGGCGTCCTGGGGTTCGTCACCGAGGTGCCGGGGGAGGGGCGCACCCTCAACCACACCCAGTGGGCCGACGACCCCGACCCCGCCGACTGGCAGGCGCAGCCGACCGTCTTCGAGCGCGCCGCGGCCGACGGCGTCGCGGTCACCGCCGTGGGGCCGTGGGCCTACGCGGGCTCGGGTCTGACGGTGGCCGCCTACCGCGGCGCCCGGTACACCGGAACGGTCGGCCCCGGGGACCTGACGGCGCTCATGCGGTCCGCCCTGGACGCGGGCCCACGGGCCCTGGTCTACGGATACCTGGCCGAGCTGGACCTGACCGGGCACGTCCGCGGCGTCGACTCGCCCAGTTGGCGGGCCCAGCTCGCGCTGGTCGACCGCATCGTCGAGCAGCTCGTCGACGCCCTGCCCGACGACGGCGCCCTGCTGGTCACCGCCGACCACGGGATGCTCGACGTCCCCGCGCACACCCGGCTCGATCTCGACGACGAGCCCGATCTCGCCGACGGGGTGCGGCTGCTCGCCGGTGAGCCGCGCGCCCGCTACGTGCACGCCGAGCCCGGCGCCGAGGCCGACGTCCTGGACCGCTGGCGCGGGGTCCTCGGGGACCGTGCCTGGGTGATCGGGCGCGACGAGGCCGTCGCCAGCGGGATCTTCGGCCCGGTCGCCGATGAGCTCGCCGCCCGCATCGGCGACGTCGTGGCGCTGGCCCGGGGCAGCTGGGCGCTGGTCAGCCCCCGGCTGGAGCCCGGGCCGAGCCGGCTGGCGGCCTACCACGGGTCGCTCACCGCGACAGAGTTGGCGATCCCGCTGTTGGCCGCGCGGGGCCGTGCCCTCGCCTGACTGGCGTCCGGCCACCGCTCAGCCGGCCACCGCTCAGCCGGCCACCGCTAGCCGGCCACCGCTCAGCCGGCCGGGGCCCCCGGCCGGCGGCTGAGCGACAGGTGGTGCCAGGTCCGCACCCGCCCGGGCGCCGGGGCCTGGCAGGTGAGCCGGACGGCCTCCGGCGCGGGCCGGCTCTCCACGGTGACGGCCACCGGCCCGTCCGGGCCGGCGAGGGCCACCTCCCAGCGCTCCACCGCCGGATCGGCCGACTCCTGCCGGGTGGCCCCCAGGGGCGCGAGGTCGTCGACGCCGAGGAGGCCGAGCTCCTCGCGCGCGTAGTGCTGGGCGGCCTGCACCGGCGCCGCCAGCCCGGCCCGCCCGCGCAGCCAGGGCAGCGCGACCTGGCCGTGGTCGTGCGCGGCGACGACCAGCCCGCCGTCCCCGGGAACCTGTCCGTAGTAGAAGCCGTGCGGCAGCACGAGCACGTTGGCGGCGAAGCGGTCGCCGCCGAGGTGGCTGCACTCCCAGACGTCGGCCGGACCGGGTGCGGGCAGCGCGCGGGCCAGGGGCCGGCCGCGCAGCGCGCAGCAGGCGTCGTGTCCGCCGTGGGTGCAGACCAGGTAGGTCCGCCCCGGCGCCCGTTCGCCGACCGAGCCGTCCCAGGGCGCGGTGAGCAGGTCGGCGTCGGCCGAGCGCACCGACCACCACAGGCCCTCCTGCCCGAGCCGGCTGTCGGCGTAGGCCCAGCGGCGGCCGGAGTCCGACAGCCGGTCGCCGGGGCGGCGGACCAGCAGCACCCGCACGCCCTCCCGCTTCGCGCGGTCGGCCAGCAGTGGCGCCACCCGCGCGTCGAACCGCGACTGGAGCAGCGCCTCGCGTCCCCACGGCCCGGGCTGCTCGATCAGCAGCCAGCGCGACACCGGCGACGCCGTCGCGACGCCGGAGTCGCCGCGCTCGAGCGCCTGCACCGAGCAGCGGTTCCCGTCGAGCCGGCCCAGCGGGCGGGCGGGGACGTCGGTGCGGGAGCCGTCCCCGCCGGCTCCGGTCACTCCCGCCACCGGATCACCGACCGGAACCGGTGGCGTCCTCACGCCCGCCGGCGTGCCCGGTGGCCGGCAGCGCGGCATCGGGCACGGTGGCGATCGACTCGGTCACCAGCCGGCGCGCCAGGGAGAGCCGGTCCGCGGGGTCCAGGCCGGGCAGGTCACCGACCTTGGACTCGCCCACGTCCAGCAGCGCCCGCAGAGCGTCGCGCGCGTCGGCCGGGAAGGAGAGCGATCGCCGACCGGCGAGCAGGGTCAGCCGGCCGTCGGGGGCGTTCCGGAGGCTGCACCGCAGCCGCCGGCGCAGCCGGAGCACCGTGTCGGCGGTGAGCGCCGCCGCGGCGGCCGACTGGGCCAGCGGGGCCACCGGCTCGGGCCGCACCTGCGCCCAGGTGTGGGCGCGCAGGCGGTCGGCCACCTCGGTGGGGTCCACCCGGCCCAGCCACTCCTGCAGCCCGGCGATCACCGCGGCGACCTCGTCCCGGACGGAGTCGGGGCGGCCCAGGTCGACGCCCAGCGGCAACGAGCCGCGCAGCGCGGGGTCCTCGGCGGCGAGCGTGCGCACCAGGTCGAGCGCCGCCTCGGCCGCGCCCCAGCGGGTCACCGAGTGGATGCCGACGGTCAGGTGCGCGCTGGTCTCGCCGAGCGCCTTCGCCGAGTGCAGGTAGCCGCGGGGGAGGTAGAGGGCGTCACCGGGGCGCAGCACCGCGTCGATGACCGGCTCGCGCTCGGCCGCGGCGGCGACCGCGTCGGCGCGGTCGGTCCACACCTGGGTGCGCAGCGGGTCGGGGAGCACCGGCTCGTGGATGGTCCAGTGCTTCTCCCCGGCCACCTGGAGCACGAACACGTCGTGGACGTCGTAGTGCGGGCTGAAGCCCTGCGAGGACGGCGGGGTGACGTACGCGTTCACCTGTGTGGGGTGACCGAGGTCGGCGGCCAGCTGGTCGGCGAACTCGATCAGCGGCGGCCAGAGCCGGTGCAGGCCCTGGAGGACGACGGTGCTCCCGTCGGCGAACAGGCGCAGCACCGCGTCGGAGGAGACCTGGTCGGCGATCTCCGCGCCGGCCCCTCCGGAGGAGGTGAACCGCTTCGCGTCGACGACGGCGCCGTCCTTCGCGATCCGCAGGAAGGGCGTGCGCAGACCGCGCCGGGAGAGCAGCTCGTCGACCGCGGCGAGGTCGAGCAGGTCGGTGAAGGAGTTACCGGTGTCCTCGGCGCGGGTGAGCAGCGGCCGCCGCGCCCAGTACTGCTCGGCGAAGAGCTCGGGCGCCATGTCCGTGCACCGTCGCAGGGCCGGGCGGAGCTGCTGCTCCGCCCGGC